>CAYUAN010000375.1:0-21771 GCA_964442545.1 uncultured Prolixibacteraceae bacterium
GTTATAATGTGATTGAAATGTCATTTTGGAATACCAAAAGTGGTTCCGGTGACTCCTTACGTTTGTTGGTATCTACAAATTACACCGGAAGCGGAGATCCTACCACTGCTACCTGGACTGATATTACCGATTCTGTAGGCAACTGGTCTCCGGGTAGTTATCAAGCCGTTATTGCAGATAGTATCAACTTGAACAATTATGCCGGTCAAGACATTTATTTGGCATTCAAATTTACTTCTGCTGCAGGCGAAACAGCATTGTACAAACTTGATAATCTTCAGGTATTCGGCAAAAAATCAACAGGCACAGGCATTAACGAAATTAATGAAGCCCGATTAGCTATCTATCCGAATCCTGCCAAAAATTACATCACAGTAGAAAGTAAACAAAAGGGCATACTGACCATGTTTGACACTACAGGAAAGCTTGTATTGCAGCAAAATATTGAAAACGGAAATAACCGTATTCAAATTTCAAATTTCGACACGGGTGTTTATTATATTCATGTTGTTTTGGAAGATGGTTCAAAGACCATCAACAAATTATTAATTAAATAATTTGTATCATTAGTTTTTTTCTCAACAGAGGCTGCTACTTCCCAGAAGCAGCCTCATTTTTTTAGTACTATTATCAGGGCTTCGGCTTTTATCATAAATTTGCAGGGATGAACCCGGAAACAAAATTACCATCGGCATGGAGTAGTTTTTTGTTGCATTTGCACCCCAAAAAGCTAAATGCGCAATCCGTTAAATTCACCCGAACTTTCGGATTGGGCGGCATCAGCGCATTATTGTTTGTCATATTGGCTTTTACGGGAGTACTGCTCCGTTTTTCCTACGTTCCCTCGCCGCTGCACGCCTACAATTCTCTGATTGATCTGCAAGAAAACAGTTTGCTCGGCGGCCTTTTGCGCAATATCCATCATTGGAGTGCTATGCTTATGATAATAAGTGTTTTTCTACATTTATTACGGGTCTTTTATTCTACTTCTATTTATTACGAACGCCGAAAAACATGGTACTACGGGCTGGCCTTATTTGCCACGGTTTTGGCATTCAATTTTACGGGCTACCTGCTCCCCTGGGATCAGCTTTCTTACTGGGCGGTCAGCATCATGACCAATATTATCGAATATATTCCGTGGATTGGTCATGGCCTGGCCGATTTATTGCGCGGTGGTGAAAATGTAAACAAAAACACCCTTTTAAATTTCTATACCTTTCATACCGCCCTGCTGCCATTATTGATGGTGGCTTTTATGCTTATTCATTTTTGGCTGATTCGCAAGTCCAAGGGTGTTACGGTAGCCGATCCGGACAAACACGAAATGATTGACGTTAACCCGTACCTGATTCAAAAAGAGATTATCGCCGCATTGGCGGTCATTATTTCCATTGTAGTATTTTCGATCTTTGTTAACGCGCCTTTGCGCGAAATGGCCAATCCGGTAGTCAGCCCCAACCCCAGCAAAGCACCATGGTATTTTATGGGCATCCAAGAGCTTTTGATTAACCTCCACCCTTTGTTTGTAAGTTTGATTCTTCCGCTGGCTTTACTCGGATTTTTTATCTATCTCCCGACCTTAAAAATTCCCGCGGAACGAATAGGAAAATGGTTTTATTCGAAAAACGGAAAACGCATTGTCGGATTGTCGGCACTTTTCGCCGCATTGCTGAGTTTTATACTCATTATTGTTTTGGAACACCTTGCTCATTTGAACAATCTTGATTTACCACTGATTATCAGCACGGGCCTTATTCCATTGTTTTTGTACCTGATTCCTGCCGCGGCTTTTATTTTTTATTTAAAAAAGGCGCTGAAAACCGACCGCACAGAAATATATATTTCTATTATGACCTTTATACTCAGTTCTTATGTTCTAATGAGTCTTGTGGGAATTTGGCTACGGACAGAAAATATGCATTTAATTTTTTAGAAATGAGCGATAAGATAAACCGGCGTAAATTTTTAAAAAAGGCAGCTATCGGACTGATCGGTCTTGAAGCGGGCTATTTGCTTTATGACGCTCTTCATGGAAATGAGCAAACCGAAAATAATGGCGGACTGTTCAATGCCGGAAAATTACATCAGTTAGAGAAAAACCGCTTGTACCCCTTTGCCTCGGGTAAATTCTATTTATCGGTGATGGAAGATGGCGGATTATTGGCCATTTCGGCCAAATGCACCCATCTCGGCTGCATCGTCCAAAGCAAAGGCAATGAGTTTCAATGTCCTTGCCATGCCTCCGTATTCGATCGCCACGGACTGGTAAAATCACCTCCGGCAACCCGTGCTCTGGATATTTTCCCCATTACCATAAAAAACGGAAGTATTTTGGTGGACACCCGGCATCCCATACGACGCAAAAAATTTGACAAATCGCAATTAACTTATGCCTAAATGAATAAGCAGCAATCCTATACACGACTGATTAATATCTTGCTGGTTACGGCACTGCTACTGATACCGGGCTTTAGTTTGTGGCAGCTTAGCAATGCGGAACAGCGTGGAGTAAAAAAAGAAGAGGCCGAATATGTCGGAAAGGAAGCCTGCATTGAATGTCATGAAGCGGAATACCGTGACTGGAAAGGCTCTGATCATGATTTGGCGATGGATCATGCGAACGACAGCAGCGTATTGGGGGATTTTAATAATGTGCTTGTAAAGCGTGCAGGACAAAACCATAAGTTCTACAAAAAGAACGGGCATTTTTATGTATTTACCGAAGGGGCGGACGGAAAAATGAAGGAGTTTGAAATAAAATACGTTTTCGGGCATTATCCATTGCAAGATTATCTGATTGAATTTCCGGGCGGACGACTGCAAACACTAGCCTGGAGCTGGAATACCAAAGATAGTCTGTGGTTTTATATGCCGGATTCGGTGTACCGAACTGAGGATGTACACCACAATAACTGGTTGCACTGGACCAATCAGGCCCAAAACTGGAACTCGATGTGTGCCGACTGCCATTCTACTCATGTGCAAAAGGCTTATAATCCGGACAGCGACAGCTATCATACCACCTGGGCGGAAATTGATGTGAGTTGTGAAGCATGCCACGGACCTGCTTCCGAGCATATCAAATGGGCCGAACTACCCGAATATGCGCAAAAAGAAATTCCCAATGCCGCCTTAGTGATTAAGACTTCGGGTATTGACAATAAGCAATATGTGGACAATTGTGCACGCTGCCACTCGCGCCGTAGCATTATGGGCGATTTCAATCCGCATTCGCACAATATATACAATCATATTGTTCCCGTACTGCCCACCGAACCCTATTGGTATATCGACGGGCAAATTAAAGAGGAAGATTATGTGTATGCTTCGTTCACACAAAGTCGTATGTATATGAACGATGTGCAGTGCAACGACTGTCACAATGTGCATAGCGGGAAACTGGTTTTGGAAGGAAACAAATTGTGTCTGCAATGCCATAAAGCGGAAGATTATGACACACCCAACCACACTTTTCATAAGAGCTACGGAGCCGCAGGCGAAGCAGTACTATCAGCTGCAGGCATCAGGTTTGAAGTAGGCTCGGGAACAGAATGTATTAATTGCCATATGCACGGACAAAACTTTATGGGAGTGGATTACCGTCGCGACCATAGCTTCCGTATTCCCCGACCCGACCTATCGGAAAAGATGGGCACGCCCAACGCCTGCAACCAATGCCATACGGACAAAAGCAATTTCTGGGCACAAAGCCATATCGAAGAATGGTTTGGTAAAAGCCGGCCCTATCAATATGGCGAGGCCTTTTTTGCGGCAAGCAAAGGCGAAAATACGGCAGACAAAAGACTGCGGAATATTTTCAGAAATATCTTATATCCGCCAAACATCCGCGCCATCGCCATACAATATATGAGCCCGCAGCCCGCCAACGACAGTTTGATTCGTCAGGCATTTTTTAATACAGAGCCGGCAATCCGCATTGCAGCGGTTAGCCGCTATAATCTGACAAAAGAAAGCGATTTGGCGCTTCTGCTTCCATTGCTAAATGATGAAACCAAAGCCGTACGAATGGAAACAGCCAATAAGCTGGCCTGGTTGGACACAAATCTTATTCCCCTGCCCTATCGTCCGGTTTACCGGAAGGTATTGGCGGAGAAGCTTGCTGTTTTGAAATATAATGCCGACTTCCCTACCGGAAAGTTTAATCTGGCTAATTTTTATTATCAGCAAGGGAAATATGCTATGGCTGAGGAATATTTTCTAAAAGCTATTGCCCAGGACGAAGAACTGTATATGGCGAAAATAAATCTGGCACATTTGTACAGCACCATGGGCCAAACCGTAAAGGCAGAAAAAATTCTGGAAGCATACGTGCGTACCCACCCTGAAGATGGCAGCGCGCTTTATGATTACGGCTTGATTTTGTCGGAAAACAAAAAATACAGGGAATCACTAAATTACCTTTTAAAGGCAAGCGAACTATTGCCCGACAACAGCCGAATAGATTATAATATTGCCATGCTATATCAGTTTTTCGGAAATCAGGCAAAAGCCGATGAGTATCTTAGACGCTCAAAAGAGAAAGCCGGCAAACAATAGGACAAAAAAATCCCGAACAATATAAATTTGCCCGGGATTCATTATCGCGATAAAAGCTATTTCCCTTGCTTATTCATCTGCCGTTTTTCCTTCATCAAAGAGAAAATCTGATCAATTTCTTCTTTGCTAAATTTCTCCGACAAATCCTGACGCAGTTTTTTGTGCATTTCTCTGTTCACTTGCTTCTTTTCCTCTTTTGAGGTAAGCGTCTTTTTCTTTTGCATGCTCTCTTTGGTATTAGCCAGCATAGTATTGTACAAAAAGGTGGTTTTCTCTTCGTCCAAATTCATTTTCTGAGCAATATAATCAACGGTGCTCTTTACTCTGGCCTCCATTTTCCCTTTTTTCTGCGCCTGAACGCCAAAAGTGAAACCAACAAAGGCAATTAATAAAATCAGTTTTTTCATGTTCTTCGTTTTAATTTATAATTTGTTCGTACTGTTAATTATTTTTTGAAGTTTTACCTGCATAATCTTTCTGATAAAACTCAAAAAAATATCTTCCTATTTTCTTCATACTTTCATACTTATAATGACCTATTGGCCTGGGATTACGCTCGTAATACCAAACCGAATTGGTATCATATTCCTGTGGAATCAGCGACACATATTTATCAGCGGCAGCAATATTTTTCATTGCTTCCACCACCTTTCCGTTCCCCACCTGCAGCATGATAAAAGGCAAGTGCGGCACATCAAACTCCTTGCGCACACCACTAATCAGCTTTCTCAGATTATTCTCATAGGCCTCTGCCGGCGCAGTGCCGTGTTTCTTTTTATTACTGTCGGCCTCACCCTGCACCCACAACATTCCGCAAATCTCATATTGCGAAGTATCCATTGTTTTCAATATACTGTCGGCATAATGAATAAAGTCGCTATACATTTTCGGGTCATCATCCTCTTTCATCATACGGGCCTTTTCGATAGTCCATTCCGGATTCCAGGCACCATACAATGACATCGCGCCCCGGGATCGTTTAATCAAAATAATCTGCTCCTCAGGATAAGCTTCGGACATATTGATTCCAAAGAACAATTCCGGCCCGAATAATTTCTCGGCATTAAATTTTTTCTGCAAAAAATCAGAGGCGACAAAGGGCTGCAAAGGAACCGGTTTTTGATGATTATAAAAAAGCGTCACATTCTTTTGGGCATTTTTCAAACGGGCGCTGTCTTCGTCTGTCAGCTTATAGGCACGGGCACGGCCGTCCATATTCGACTGGCCTGCCAGAAAAAAGACTTTTATCTTGGGTGCAGAATCCTGCTCTTTACTCCTTTCATTCTTTGTTTCGCTATCGCAGGAAAACAAAAAGAAAGCTGACAATATGCTCAATATAACAAGGCTTTTCATAACTAAATCAGTAAATATTAATTGGTGTATTTATCCGCTTGTTCGTTCAAAAATGCCAGTAATTGCTTTTTCAAGCGGTCGCGCACCTCTTTGTATTCGGGATTATTGGCTTGCGAAACCGTTTCCATCGGATCGTTTTTGTAATCATACAGCTCAATGGAGGCGATATCCGGATCTCGGAACAAATACTTGCTTTTGAAATCACCATTAAGCCAAATGGTAATTCGATAGCGGTCGGTACGCATTGTATAACCCATTTTGTCTTTCCCTCGGTAATACTGACTTACGGCAAAATCCTTCACCTCCTTTTTCGGATTCTTTAAAACAGGAACCAGTGTTTTACCCTCCAGATAATCGGGCACTTCCATCCCGCTCAAATCCACCAAAGTCGGGAAGATGTCCACCAGTTCGGCAAAACCGTTAGCATGGGAATCTTTAGAGTAGCCCGGCGCACGAATAATAAAGGGCACTTTAGTCGCCTGCTCAAAATTGGTATGCTTGCACCAAAGGCCATGGTCGCCCAAATGCCAGCCATGGTCGCCCCAGAGAACGACTATCGTATTATCATCCAAACCCAGCTCATCCAAGGCCTTTAGCACCTTCGCCAACTGCGCATCCACATAGGATGTTGAAGCCCAATAACCCTGTATCATTTGACGTTGCTTTTCTACCGGCAAAGGACCTTGTTTAGGAATATCCGAATACCCGCGCAGTTCTCCCCAACTTTGATATGCATATGCAGGCGAATTGGCCGCATGCTTTTGAAAAGGATATGTTTTTATGCTGTCGCGGGGATACATATCCCAATATTTTTTGGGTGCCACAAAAGGCAAATGCGGCCGGTGAAAGCCCAAAGCGATAAAAAACGGTTGATTTTTTTTCGATAACTTACGCATAAGTTTTATACCTGCCTCGGCAATAGCCCCGTCAACATAAGCGTCATCCGGCACGTCCAGGCACTCGGTTGAAGGCCTTAGATTATGATCACGCAGATACTTCTTGGTTTTTCTCCAATTCAAATTTAGCGCAGCCGCTTCTTCAGCCGCTTTTCTGATCTCCGGATTCTGGTATTTTCCCGTTGCGGGATAAGAGTAGCCCTTGGCATAATTCAGGTTCTTATCATCCTTTGTCTGGATGGTCCATGAAATCGGGTCGTTATGTCTGGCTCCGTGAATCAGTTTTCCCAGGCCAACGGTAATATAGCCCTGCTCCTTAAAAAACTGCGGCGCCGTAATGATATCCGGATTCATAGTGCGCATATCGGTTTTCAGGTCGAAAACCTTAGTGCGGTCGGGGCGCTTGCCCGTAAAAAAACTAACCCGCGATGGTGCGCAAACAGCCTGCTGACAATAGGCATTTTCAAACAAAACTCCTTCGGATGCCAAACGATCGATACCCGGAGTTTTTACATTCGGGTCACCGTAACTGCCTATAAGAGGTTTCAAATCATCCACGATAAGCAGCAGGATATTGGGCTTTTTTTTGTTTTCCACTTTTTTCGATTTTGTTTGCAAAAACGAGAAAGACAGGAAAGCCGCTATCCCGACTGTTAGGATAATACTTAAACTAAAATATTTTTTCATCTGTCTGATATTTTAAATAATTTACAATTGACTATTTTATTTGCGCCCGATAGGCCTGAAAATAATCCACCGCTTGCTGATGCATTTGTTCTTTCACTTTTTGATAAGCGGAATCCGAAACCAGATTACGCGTTTCCAGAGGGTCTTTTTCATAATCATAAAGCTCCTCATCCGCCACCAGTGAGTCGGCATATAATTGGTCGGAAGTAAAATGATTTTTTAACCAGATTACGTAGCGATAACGTTCGTTCCGGAAAGCATACCCCATTTTATCCCCGCGGGGAAACTGGCTTACGGCAAAATCCTTTACCTTATCCGTATCACCTTTCATCAAGGGAATCAAGCTTAGTCCGTGCAGCGAATCAGGCGCCTCCACGCCGGCCAGGGCGCAAAGTGTCGGATATACGTCCACAAACTCCACAGGGGCGCCACTTCTTCCAATCAGGCTGTCGCCAACAGAAAAAATCAAAGGTGCGCGTGTAGCCTGTTCGTAGTTGGTATGTTTGCACCACATGCTGTGGTCGCCCAAATGCCAACCGTGATCGCCCCAAAGTACAATTACTGTGTTTTCGCGCAATCCCAACCGGTCAAGTTCCTGAATAACTTTTCCCACTTGCACATCGATAAAACTTACGCAAGCGTAATATCCGTGTATCAATTCCTTTTGCTTTTCCTCCGGTATCGGCGTATCAAAATCACGCGGAATATCTTTATAAATCGTTCGTAATTCCCAGCCGGGCTGCGGCGCGTATGAGGGAGCTCCCACAGGAGCATCACGGTAGGGTGCCAGCTGAATATCTTCACGTTTATATAAATCCCAATATTTTTTCGGGGCCACAAAAGGCAAATGCGGCTTAAAAAAGCCAACGGCAAGGAAAAAGGGTTTATCCTCTTTTGCAAACTGATCCAAATAGGCGATGCTATGCTTCACCACCTCGCCGTCAATGGTCAGACTATCATCCACATCAGGAGCCTCGGTGGCTACCCTGCGCGTTTCAAAAATATAGCCCCCACCCTTCGGGTTTGTGTTTTTCACATTCACAAAAGGAAAAGTCCAGGAAACGGAATCGGCTCCTTTATCCACCGAACGATAATCGAATATTTTACCCACAGCCGCTGTTTGGTAGCCCAAACTTTTGAAATATTGCGGCATGGTAATAATATCCGGATTCTTATCGCGAATCAGGGTTTTCAAATCCCATACCTTGGTGTAATCAGGGCGCTTTCCGGTTAAAATACTGGCCCGGGAAGGCGCACATACCGCCTGCTGACAATGGTTATTGGTAAAAACAAAACCTTCCGATGCCAGGCGATCAATATTGGGCGATATTATAAAGGTATCGCCATAACATCCCAGCTCCGGTTTCAAATCGTCTATGGCAATGAACAGAATATTTTTTGGACGCTGTTTTTTTGTCACTTCTTTGGTTCCCGTTTGTTCGGAACAAGCATAAAGCGTAAGTGCCAAAGCAATTATCAGGATTGAATAATATTTATTCATCACATGAATATTTTAATGTTGAACCTTCTTGTTCTTTGCGCCCTGCGCACCGCCTTTATTTTTCTTTTTCTTCAGTTTTTTATACGGATCAGGATCGATAAAAGCGTTAATAGATTTTTTCCAGTCATTCAGCAATTTGAGCATTTCGTCGGCCTTAGCGGGTTCCTTTTCGGCTAAATTAAATGCTTCCGAAGGATCTTCTTTCAAATTATACAATTCCAAACGGTGGTCATCATAAAAATCAAGCAATTTGTAATCGCCCACCCGCACGGCACTGGCATTTCGGTCTCCTGTCTTAGTCGGACGGCCTTTGGGAGAATGCCAGAATAATGTTCGGTCGAAAGTTTCGCCCCCTTCCAAAACCGGAAGAATGCTTTTTCCGTCAATCTCTTTATTGGTATTCTCTATTCCGGCTATTGCCAGAAGTGTCGGATAAATATCCACATTGGAAGTTACCTGGTCGGAAATTGTTCCGGCTTTGATTTTTCCGTTCCAATAAACGATAAAAGGCACTTTGGTTCCCCCTTCATAAAGGTGGCCTTTTCCGGCACGCAGCGGAAGATTCGAGGTTGCCAATTTACGATTACTGTTTACACCTCTGTTGGACAAGCCACCGTGATCGGAAGTGAAAATAATTGCGGTATTTTCATAAATGCCGGCTTCTTTCAATGCGGCAATCAGTTTTCCCAAACTTTCGTCCACACTCTCAATCATCGCGGCATATACCACATTGTCCTGAAACATTTTAGTGGTTCCGTCGCGGGTAATATAAGCAGGGCCTTCAAAGGTCAGCCGCGCCAGTTTCTGGCGGTATTTTTTAATCATCTCTTTTTTGGCCTGAAAAGGAGTGTGCACCCCGTAGTGCGCCAAGGTTGCGAAAAACGGAGCATCCTCGTTTTCCTTGATAAATTTGACGGTTTCTTCGGTAAGGCGGTCGGTCAAATATTCCCCTTCCGTTCCTTCCTCAAGTCCTGCAATGGCACGATGCTTTTTGGTGGTATTATCCCCCTTTTGCGGGGTATTATAAGGATAGAAATAGGAAATTGGCGCGCCTGCCGAACAGCCTGCGATATTAATATCGTAACCACGATTTTGCGGCCACATATCCGCATTATCCCCCAAATGCCATTTTCCAGCAAAAAAGGTTTTATAACCCGCCTCCTGAAAAGCCATACCAATGGTTTTATCATTGGGTTTCAATGCCCCGCCTCTTCCGCCGGGCACCTGGCTGGTAGCCGGATATTTTCCGGTTTGAATACCATAACGCGAAGGCACACAACGCGGATGGCTCGAATAGGCATTGGTAAACATCATTCCGTTATCGGCCAAACGGTCAATATTGGGTGTTTCATATAGTTTGGAACCTGTTTTGGACAAATCATAATAGCCCAGGTCATCCACTAAAAAAAGGATAACATTAGTTTTCTTCTGCGCTCCGGCACTTAATGTTATAAGTATAAGCGCAATTATTAAAAGGTTTTTCATTTTATAAATATTAAATTATGCGAATATCATTTTCTCTTTCCGGGTACGATCGTACACATCGCGACTAAAAATATATACCTGAGCAGGTTTTGTCCCCATTCCGGTCTGTTTTTCGTTCAAAGGGATAATGTGTGGAAACTGAATGACTTTTTTGCGAAAATTCCGGCGGTCAATCTCCTTACCACTCACTGCTTCATAAAGTTTTTGCAGTTGGGTAAGCGTGAATTTTTCGGGCAATAACTCAAACCCAATCGGTTCTTCTTTAAACTTCCGGCGCAGGCTTTCAATACCTTTCTCGATTATCTTAGCATGGTCGAATCCCAATTCCGGCAGATCATCCACCGGAAACCAGCATGCATTTTGGTGCTCCTCATCAAGCTGCAGTTCACGTTTGTCCACCAAGGCGAAATAACCAATACTGAACACATGATCAGCAATATCCATATTTAAACTTTTAATCCACAATTTATCTTTCTCCTGAAAACGGTCGGTATTACTAAAACAATAAAACTGTTCCAAATAAATATTTTCAAAACCCGTTATCCGTTTCAAAATCCGGTAAGCGGCTTCGTCCGCATTCTCCCCTTCACGCACATGATGTCCCGCTAAAGTGTAATCTGAAATTAACACCGCTCCGGTTTCCTTCGAACGCAATTCTCGCTTATTTAATAAAACATGCAATCTGTCGAAATCGAAACCGAAAACCAGACAGTCAACAGAAACATTGGGTATAATTTTTCTCTCCATAGGTAATTGTGTATTTTACAATAGGCAAATATAGAGAATTAAATGAACAAATAATTATGAACATGCACCGAATATGCGATTCGAAACACACATTATCATTTGTTTTATTCGTTTTTATATTGCCCTATATTTCAACTCTATTAAATTATTTAATTGTATTTATTCTAAGATTCTCATAGTTCTTTGACACCTTGTTTTAATTTAACTTGCGCCCCCATCGATACTTTGCACCCGAACTAAGTTAGCGTATTTTATACACTTAAAAACTTATGACCGCATTAAACCTTTTTCATTCAAATTTGTATAAATACTGCGGACATATTTCATATTTGAATTGTCTTGACAAAAATAATTTTTAATTGAGTATATTTCAGTTATATTTGAACATTCTAAACCAACTTAATTTATTTATTATGAAAAAAACAATTTCACTTTTACTGTTTGTGGCGTTTTCCTTTTTGATTACAGCGTTTTCATCCGGACCGACTCAAAATGATTGGAAACTTTATAAAGAAATTGACGGCATTAAAATTTACACCAAAACATCAGCTTGTAAACTGCAACACACTAATTTCAAAAATCTTTATTTACTTTTCAAATACGAAAACAGTACAAATAAGGATTTGCGCATTAGCGGCCGTGTTGAACCATATTATAACAACACTTGCCGGAGTTGCGGACTGGATTCGCCCAACGAATACGATTTTAGCATCGACATTCCTGCCGGAGAAAGCCGTGAAGGTAATTGCAGTGATGAAATGAAAGCATTCAAATTATTTAAATCAAGCGATAACACCAATATCGCCCCGCTCGATAAATTTATTTTCAGTAATCTATCGGTACGTGAAATAAAATAAATACCAGCTAAAAATGAAGAAAGCGAATTACACTCTATTAATTGCATTAATTTTCAGTCTGCCTGTATTCGGGCAATTACAAACCAGCACATCCAAAACCCCTGCCCAGTTGGTGCAGCAGGTATTGGTTGGAACCGGTGTAACGGTTTCCAACGTCACATTTACAGGTGCATCGGCAGCCATTTGCGAATTTAGTAACGGAGGGACTACTAATTTGGGGCTAATGTCCGGAATTGTGCTTTCCACAGGAAATGCAACGGATGTTGTGGGACCGAATAATGTGGGAAATAAGTCCACAAACAACAATACCGGCAGCGATCCGCAATTGGCAACATTGATAAATGCCACCATCAATGATGCTGCTGTGCTGGAATTCGACTTTGTACCGATTTCAGACACCATTCGCTTTCGCTATGTGTTCGGTTCGGAAGAATATCCTGAATATGTTTCTTCCTATAATGATGTATTCGGTTTCTTTATCACCGGCCCTAATCCAAACGGAGGTAATTATACCAATCAGAATATCGCCATTATTCCCGGGACGACAAATACTCCGGTTTCCATTTATAATGTAAACAACGGTACTTCAAACAACGGCCCCTGCGTTAATTGTCAATATTATGTAAACAATACCGGCGGACTGACCATCCAGTACGACGGAATGACGACTGTTTTAACCGCCATGGCGGTGGTTGTTCCATGCCAAAGTTACCATATGAAGCTGGCTGTAGGCGATGCCGGCGACCATGTTTATGATTCGGGCGTAATGCTGGAAGCAAACAGTTTTTCCAGTAATGCCGTACAGATTACATCCAGTTTCTCCGTAGCAGGCACCATACCAAAAGCTATTGAAGGTTGTAATGCCGCAATTATTACCGCAAAACTCCCACGAATTTTATCGACAGATTACATAGTGTATATTGACACCATGTTTGGTAGTGCAACTAATGGTGTGGACTTCCCGTTTATCCCGGACAGTCTGGTAATACCCGCAGGACAAATAAGCGCACAGATTGTAATTGGCCCTATTGCCGATCAGATTACCGAAGGACAGGAAGATTGGAACCTGGTAATGCATACAACACCCTGCACCATAGACACTATTCATGTTCCCATTATCGACTATACTCCTATCACATTTTACGATCATCCCAAGGATACGATGGTCTGCGGCGATTCGGCCCTGTTGCGTGTTTATCCGCAGGACGGCTGGCAGCCCTATACCATCAGTTGGTCGCCTCCGGCCGGAATTAATAATAACAATATGCTGACAACAAAAGGTTTGCCCCCGCAGTCGAGCATGTTGTATGTAACGGTATCCGACAGTTCGGGATGCGGCAATACCGATTCGGTTTATATCACGGTAGAGCAAAAAGTGAACGCAAGTTTTATTCCCGACATTTTTCAGGGATGTGAACCCCTGACGGTAAATTTCAGCGACATGTCCAACCCGAATATCGTGAAATGGGATTGGGATTTTGGCGACGGAGGCTCGTCCACAAAAAAAGATCCGCAGCACACCTATGATGCGGGCGTTTATGATATTACTTTGAAAGTTGAAGCGCAATCCGGATGCAAGGGAGAATTAAGTGTTCCCAAACTGATTAATGTGTATCCGAAGCCCGATGTACTTTTCGAAGCAGATCCGACGGTAGCCACCATTGACGATCCTACATTTAACTTTACCAACAAAACTACCAATGGCAGCAATTGGGAATGGAACTTTGGCGAACCGGGTTCTTCAAGCAATACTTCCACCTTTGAACATCCTACGCATACGTATGAAAGTGAAGGTGATTATATTGTTTGGCTCGTAGCCACATCAGACAAGGGATGTAAAGATTCTGCCATGATAGCGGTAAAAGTTATTGTGGATGAAATTGAGGTGCCAAATGTAATTACCCCGAATGGTGATGGAATAAACGACTATTTCAAAATTAAAAATATCGAGCGTATTGAGTCCTCTACTTTGCGCATCTATAATCGTTGGGGCAAGAAGATATTTGAAGCCAGTCCCTACCAAAACGACTGGAACGGAAACGGCGCCGCCGATGGTGTATATTACTGGGAACTGGATTATAAAACCTACTTCCGTGAAGACCATATGAGCGGAACCGTGACGATTATATCGAAATAGCCGGCACGGAAATTATTTTGAGGGAGGGCTTTGGCCTTCCTTTTTTTGTTTTAAAATATTCGCATCTAAAGAATTAGAATATATTTAGATATTTTTTACAATTTAGCCAAAGATTTCCCCGGAGGACTTCGTCTTACTTATGTAAACGAAAAATCAAAGTTCTTTTCGATTGTGTCAGGTTTTTTGCAATTATGTAGATTTAGGTGTTTAATTTTGTTTTACTAAAATTGGCTCAACAAAAAACTTAGTGATTTTTTCTTATTGTGTGTGTATATTGAAATAATTACAATTACTTTTTGATTTTTCGTTATTAGTTTTAACAAGCCCGTGATAGCCCATGTCGCGGGCTTTGTTGTTTATTAAATCAAAATATCACTGAGGTTATGTACCTTAAGACAGGTAACGTGCTACGATGGGCATCCGCCGTCCCATACCAAAAGCTTTCGGGCTGACACGCAGGATAGGCGGGGTTTGATAGCGTTTGTGCTCTGTGGTATTTACCATTTTCAATACGCGCAGAACCGTAGCTTCATCATAACCCATGGCGATAATTTCTTTTGGTCCCAAACGCTGCTCAATATATTGATATAATATGCTGTCCAGGATATCGTAATCCGGCAAAGAATCGCTATCTTTTTGGTCGGGGCGCAGTTCTGCCGATGGTGGTTTGGTAATGGTATTCCATGGAATGATTTCCTTTTCCCGGTTGATATAACGCGCCAGTTCAAAAACATCTGTTTTATATACATCCCCCAGCACACTTAAACCTCCGTTCATATCGCCGTACAATGTGCCATAGCCCACAGCCGCCTCACTTTTGTTGGAAGTGTTCAACAGAATATGTCCAAACTTATTACTGAATGCCATCAAGAGCACTCCGCGGGTACGGGCCTGAATATTTTCTTCGGCGATATTGAAGGGTAAATCTTTAAAAAAAGGTTTCAGCGTTTTACTGAATGCTTCAAACAAACCTTTAATCGGTATTATATCGTAGCTGCTTCCCAGATTTTTAGCCAGATCTTCCGCATCCTTAATAGAATGATCCGATGAATATTGCGAAGGCAACAGCAGGGAATGTACATTTTCATTTCCTAAAGCTTCGGCGGCAATCACCAGAGTTACCGCCGAATCAACACCTCCGGACAAACCCAATATGGCTTTCTTGAAACCCAATTTCATAAAATAATTTCGCACCCCCATAACCAAGGCATCGTGTATCAAGGCAATCTTGGAAGTCGTTCTTTCCGGCACCACAGCTAAACGATCTATTGCATCATGATCAAGCACAGCGAAATCTTCTTCAAAATATGCCAGTTCCGTCACGATTTCCCCTTTGGCATTCATCGCCAATGAGCCGCCATCGAATAGCAATTCCGTCTGCGCGCCCACATGGTTCACATAATAAAGCGGGATACCATAGATTTTGGCGTTTTGCCGCAAAACATCCTTCCGTATTTTTTCCTGATCGTAATTAAAAGGCGAGGCGGCAATATTGAGGATAAATTCCGGCTGCAGTTTAGCCAATTCATCCATGGGGTTTATGGGATACATGGGATTATCATCATTGATATTCCACAAATCCTCACAAACGGTCAAAGCGATTTTCGCCCCTTTATATTCCACTAACTCAAAAATATTGTTCGGCTCAAAATAGCGGTATTCGTCAAATATATCGTAGGTAGGCAAAAGTGTTTTGCGTATAATTTTTTGCACCTTTCCATCGGCCAAAAACCAGGCGGCATTGTATAATGGTTTTCCTGCTCCGCTGTCGTTGCGCACCGGCCCGCCGACTACTGCTGCGATATCCACACAAGATTTGGCGATTTCATCAATGGCCAAACGACATTGTTCCACAAAATCATCAAACTCCAGAAAATCGCGCGGCGGATAACCCGACACCGCTAACTCGGCAAACAAGACAATATCCGCCCCCTGCCCTTTCGCCTTGGCGATACCCTCCTTGATTTTGGCAGTATTCGACTCGAAATTGCCAATATGATAATTACTTTGGGCCAGGGCTATTTTCATGAACGATGATGGTTAAAAGAGGAAACCTATGGTAAGACCAAACTTTTTGAACATGGCTGTTTGCTTCGATTTGGTTCCGTCATCGAGGAAATTCTCACCATTAAGTACGGTAGTCAACCCATTATCATAACTCAAAACCGCAAAGGCTGAAAATGAACGACTAATAGCGTATTCGGTACCAAAGCCAACCGTAAATCCCAAAGTGTAAAAAGCAGATTCATCCACCATATCCACATTCTCCCGCTCGTGTGTTTCTCCACCGAAAATAAAGCTTTCGTCAGCCAATGCGCTTAATCGAAAACTATTGCGTAATCCCAATTGTACAAATGGCGTAAAATAACCCATCTGATTGGTTTTCAACTTTAACAATAAAGGCAGTTCGATATAGTTTATACGGTATTTACGGGACATCAACCCACGGACACCCGGTTTATTTTCATCATAAATTACCGAATCCGAATAGTCAAGTTTTCCTCCATAAGAATTCACATTCAGGCCGGTGGAAAAAGTATAATTCTCGGTAAAATTAATATCTACCACTAAACCGTAATTATAAGAAAAGCGGATGCCCTGACTGGTATATTCATCACTTTTGGGTTTTAACCACGAAAGCCCTAAATCACCAAAAACACCTAATTTCACTTTTTGATAATTTGCTTCACGGGTAGGCTGGTTAGCTGTTTCGGGCATAGTCGTAGCCCCTCCGATTTGTGTTGAATCTTTCTGCGTATATGCCGGTCCTGCCAACACCAAAACCGTCATTAAAATCATTAATCCTTTTCGTATCATATTCTTTAATATTTATTGTTCAGGCAAAACTAATAATAATATTTAGCCCGACTCCACCAAACAGCGTGGATTATTCCAGTTTTTCAAAAGCGTTTTGTCAATAACTTTTCCATTTTTGTCCAGGGATTCTCCGGCAGCGTTTTTTCGAACAATACGCATTTCGCCTTGCTTTACCGCATCGATAATCAGTTTTATCAGTGCTTGTTCACTGATGTTTTTATGGCTGCTTCCAATCTGTGCCCCGATTTTATTGTTCCATAAATCCATAGTCGAGGCAGCCGCATCACCACCGCCTTTTCCTTTTTTGGCTTGTTTACGGTTAAAACGTTCGTGTGCCTTTCCCAGCTTTAAGGCCTTATGCGGCTTAATATCACGACTTAATAAAGCCATCCATAAACTATGCTTAAAAGCATCCAGATTTCCCCCGCTGCGATCGCTGAAGATTCCCGCTTGCTCGATACTATCGGTTATTTGCAGAGCCCGTTTAGAAATTCTTTTGGCTTTTATGGCGATAAACGGATGCCCGATTGCCCAGCAAACTTCCGGCCCTGATGCTTTGGCAGTTTGCTTTACAGCACCCTGCGCCCACAGTCCTCCGGAGGCGGTAAACAGCAGCAGAAGCGAAATAATTATTCCTTTTCGGGCTTTCGACAGCGGCATCATCATATTTTAATTTATTTTTGTGTCCCTAAAAATTAACAACCAAAAGTAATGAATGATTTTGAAGGTTATCAACGAATTGACCAATTTGATGAAGAAACAACACTGAAATTAGCGCATCATTATAAAGAAATACTGAAACTAATCGGTGAGGACGCCAAGCGTGAAGGGCTGTTGGATACGCCTGTTCGTGTGGCCAAAGCCATTCAATTCCTGACCCAGGGATATCATCAAAACCCGACGGAAATTATCCGTTCGGCTATGTTTCAGGAAGATTATAAACAGATGGTTTTGGTAAAAGACATTGAAATATACTCACTTTGCGAACACCATATGATTCCGTTTATCGGCAAGGCTCATGTAGCATATATTCCGGACGGCCGCATCATGGGACTCAGTAAAGTGGCCCGTGTGGTGGAAGCCTTTGCCCGCCGCTTGCAGGTGCAGGAACGGCTGACCATGCAGATTAAAAATGCCATTCAGGACGCATTGAACCCTTTGGGCGTGGCCGTGGTAATCGAAGCAAAACACCTTTGTATGGCCATGCGTGGCGTGCAAAAGCAAAATTCGGTAACGACCACTTCCGATTTTACCGGAGCTTTTCTGACAAATTTGAAAACACGGGAAGAATTTCTGCATCTGATAAGTTCAAATCTGTCATAATTGCCGTTTTTGTTTCAAATTATTAACTTTTGCATAAAAATTGATGACGGCCTTACTGTTATTTTTGCAAGCAAATAAATTGAAGTTTAACAAACAGTAAAATAGATAATAATGATGAATTATATGAATCAACAACACAACGAAACGCAATCATATAACGCGACGGGAGTAATTGCCAAGAATTTTATTTCCAACGTGTTTTCATGGATGGGAATTGCGATGGCTATTACGGCGGTTACCGCTTACTTTTTCGCAAATGACCCGGCCCTGATTGGGATGTTGGTAAACGAGAATGGAATGAGTATGATGGGCTGGATTGTGATGTTCTCTCCCTTTATCCTTGTTTTGGTAATGGGAATGCGCTTTCAACGAATGTCTTACGGAGCATTGGTGGCTGTTTTTGCCATCTATTCCATACTGATGGGGATGAGTCTGAGTTTTATCCTGCTGGTTTACACCGCAGCTTCCGTATTTCAGACATTCCTGGTAACAGCCGTAATGTTTGGTGTAATGGCCTTAGTGGGTTATACCACCAAAACGGATTTGACCAAATTCGGGTCCATCTTATTTATGGCTTTAATCGGGCTGATAGTGGCCTCGGTGATTAATATGTTTATGCACAGCGGCACCATGGAATACATCATCAGCTTTGCCGGCGTTTTAATCTTTACCGGATTGATTGCCTATGATGTGCAAAAGCTGAAAAAAATCGGTAGCGGCTTGATGTATCAAAGCACCGATGCCAACAAACTGGCCATTATGGGTGCCCTGAGCATTTACCTGGATTTTATAAACTTATTCTTATTCCTGTTGCGTTTTATGGGCGACAGACGATAAATTAAATATTTAAAAGGCATGCCATTCGGTATGCCTTTAAGTATTTTCAGACAGCAGTTAAACTAAATTAGCATATATGAAAGCATACGTTTTTCCCGGGCAAGGCGCCCAATATGTCGGTATGGGCAAGGACCTGTATGAGACATCCGATGAAGCCAAGAAATTGTTTGAAAAAGCCAATGATATTCTGGGCTTTCGCATCACCGATTTAATGTTTGACGGAACGGACGAAGACCTGCGTCAAACCAAAGTAACCCAGCCGGCTATTTTCCTGCATTCGGTAATCTTGGCCCGCGTACTGGGTAAAGATTTTCAACCGGATATGGTTGCCGGGCACTCTTTGGGTGAATTTTCGGCCTTAGTTGCCGCCGGTGCCATGTCGTTCGAGGACGGACTGAAACTGGTTTCGCAGCGCGCCTTGGCCATGCAGGAAGCCTGTGAGCTGGAGCCCTCAACTATGGCCGCTATTGTAGGTCTGGACGACAGTGTGGTAGAAGAAGTAGTGAATAATATTGATGAGGTAGTGGTTGCCGCCAATTACAACTGTCCCGGTCAATTGGTGATTTCCGGTTCGCACAAAGGAATTGATATGGCCATCGAAAAGCTGAATAAGGCCGGAGCACGCCGGGCTTTGAAACTTCCCGTTGGCGGAGCTTTCCACTCACCACTGATGGAACCCGCCCGTGAAAAACTGGCCAAAGCCATTAAGAATACGAAAATCGAAAAACCCATTTGCCCGATTTACCAAAACGTAAACGGACAGCCCGTTTCCACGCCGGATATTATTAAAGAAAACCTGATTGCCCAGCTTACTTCACCGGTGCGTTGGACGCAAACCATGAAAAACATGATTGCCAACGGCATGACCGAATATATCGAGGTGGGTCCGGGAAAAGTATTGCAAGGACTATTGAAGAAGGTGGATCGTAAGATTCCCACTTCCAGTGCAAGCATTGATTAAATAAATATCTAAAAAGGGGCTTTACGGCCTCTTTTTTATTCATTAAATAAATTTAACCGAAAATGAAGAAGACATTAGGAATGGTTTTGCTGGCCGCATTGATGTTTAGCATCAGCGCCTGCAACGAAACCAAAAAAGAGGACAAAAACATGAACAACGCAGACAATGTTTTGCTTAAGCCGTTTGACACGCCCTACGGTGTGCCGCCATTCGACCAAATAAAACAATCGGATTTTCTGCCGGCTTACAAAGAAGCGATAAAGGAGCAGAAAGCGGAGATTGAAGCTATTGTAAACAATCCGGATGCGCCCACCTTTGAGAATACGGTGGAAGCCCTGGAACTGAGCGGACAACTGCTCGACCGTGTGGATAATGTTTTCCAGAACCTTTTATCCGCTGTTACGGACAGTAGCATGCAGGCGATTGCCAAAGAGGTTTCGCCCATGTTGTCTGCCAACAGCGACGATATTTATCTGAATGACAAGTTATTTGCCCGTATTAAAACGGTTTATGAGCAACGCGACAGCCTGGATTTGAATGCCGAGCAGCAAACACTTTTGAAGAAAACCTATGAGCGTTTTGTTCGTGGCGGCGCCAACCTTCCCGCTGACAAGAAAGAGCGTTTCCGCCAGATTAATAAAGAGTTAGGGATTCTTTCCCTGCAATTCGGAGAAAACGTATTGGCCGAAACCAACAGCTTTGAGTTATTGATTACCGACGAGGCCGATTTAAGCGGTTTGCCGAAAGGCGTAATCGATGCCGCCAAGGCAAATGCCGAAGGACACGGATATAAAAAGGGTTGGTTATTTACCCTGGACAAGCCGAGTCTGATTCCGTTTATTACCTATTCGGACAAACGCGATTTGCGTGAGCAGTTGTTTAAGGGCTACATTATGCGCGGCGACAACAATAATGAGCACGACAATAAAGAGATCGTAAAGAAAATGGTAAACCTGCGCCTGGAGCGCGCGCAAATGCTGGGTTATAAAAACCACGCATCCTTTATCCTGGACAACAATATGGCCAAGACTCCGGAGAATGTGTTTAACCTGATGGATCAGGTGATGCCGAAAGCTACCGAGATGGCTAAGAAGGAATTGGTTGAGCTGCAGAAGCTTGCTGATAGCGAAGGTGCTAATATTAAAATCGAGCCCTGGGACTGGTGGTATTACAGCGAGAAAGTACGCAAGGCAAAGTATGACCTGGACGAAGAGCAACTCCGCCCCTATTTCAAACTGGAGAATGTGCGCGACGGAATTTTCGATGTGGCCCATAAACTTTACGGGGTAACATTTGTGCGCACCAATGAGCTGCCTGTTTATCATCCTGATGTGGAAACCTACGAAATGAAAGATTCCGCCGGAAACGTAAAAGGAATTCTGTATATGGACTTCTTCCCGCGTGCTTCGAAGCGTGGCGGTGCCTGGATGACTTCGTTCCGCAAACAGCATTATGAAGACGGAAAGAATGTGATTCCCGTGATTTCGATTGTAACCAATTTTACCAAGCCAACGGCGGATATGCCTTCGCTGCTAACCTTTGATGAAGTAAGCACCTTATTCCACGAATTTGGACACGCCATTCACGGATTATTGAGCGATTGTCAATAT
>CAYUAN010000376.1:0-16597 GCA_964442545.1 uncultured Prolixibacteraceae bacterium
TGGATACATAGTGCGATAAATCATGGTAATAAGCCGTTTCAAGGAAATAATAAAAGCCCATTTCCCAGTCGGTTTTCGCCGCGTACAGTTCACGGAACTGGTCAATGATGTTCAATTCATTACCTTCGGTAAAACTGCCCAGCCATTTAACAAAGCCTTCCTCCTCTTGCTTTTTAATGGCAATGGCACCCGAACGCTCGATGCCCAGATTTTCACCCAGCCATTTTTTCCAACCGTTTGCCGTGCTTGCATATTTGGCCGAATACTGAATGCGTACCGCGGGGTCGCGGTCCATTGCGGCTTTCATAATGTCCAGTTTTTCGCGGCGAAATTTTATGCGGAACGGATTAATGGTCTGTGTAATTTCTTCAATGGCGTAGGAGGGCAGATATTCCTGGGTGGTTCCCGGATACCCGAAAACAAAGGTAAAATCGCCTTCCTGAACACCTTTCAGCGAAATCTTCAGGTGCTGACGCGGTTCGTAGGGTTTGTTGTCGCTATTGTAATCGGCAGGTTGATTGTCATTATTGGCATAAATGCGAAAAACCGAAAAATCGCCGGTATGGCGGGGCCACATCCAGTTGTCGGTATCGCCGCCGAATTTGCCGATATTCGACGGAGGCGCACCCACCAGGCGCACATCGTAGAATATATCATAGGTCATCAGGATATATTGGTTGCCGTAATAAAACGCTTTTACCTGTACCTGATGAAATTTATCCTCCTGATATTCTTTTTTTAGTTTGGCGATATTGGCAGCAATAACAGACTGACGTTGTTCTTGTGTCATCTGATCATTCACCCCTTCCAAAACGGCCTCGCTGACATCTGCCATATTGGTCATAATTTTAGCGGTAAGTCCGGGGTTTTGCAATTCTTCATTCATGTTTTTTGCCCAAAAACCATCGGTCAGGTAATCGTGATCCACGGTGCTGTGTTTTTGTATGGAGCGGTAACCGCAATGATGGTTGGTCAACAGCAACCCCTTGCTTGATACCAGTTCGGCCGTGCATCCGCCCCCAAAATGCACAATGGCGTCTTTCAGACTGGAGTGCTGCATGCTGTAAATCTCATCGGCGGTAATGCGCATGCCCATAGCCTGCATTTCATCCGCATTGAGTTTTTCGAGCAGGTAAGGAAGCCACATGCCTTCTTTGGCTGACACCTGCAATCCGGTAATAAGGAGCAGGATAATAATGCTGATTTTTTTCATTTTCTTCATGATGATGTTCGTTAATACGAAATGAATGCGGGATTTGTGCATCCCGCTTTGCATTTCTGATTTTGATATTTTTCTTCCGGTAGGGTAATTATTTAACGGCAATTGTTTCAATCTCCACCAGCACACCCAATGGCAGGGTTTTTACAGCGAAAGCGGCGCGGGCCGGAGGGTTTTCGCGATAGCGGGCGCCATACACCTCATTCATCGCGGCAAAGTTATCCATGTCGCTGAGCAGGCAGGTTGATTTTACCACATCAGCGAAACTGTATCCCGCTTCGGTCAGTATGGCTTCAATATTTTTCATTACCTGCTCGGTTTGCTCGGTGATGCCGCCTTCCACGATTTTTCCTGTGGCCGGATCGATGGGAATTTGTCCGGAGATGTATAAAGTTCCGTTGGTTTCAATGGCTTGGCTGTAAGGACCGATAGCGGCCGGTGCGTTTGCTGTGTTTATTATCTTTTTCATGTTGGTCATTTTGATTTTTTGTTATTGATTTTCCAGAAACAAAGATAGGCATTTGCTTTGTTTTTCATATCCTGAAAAACAAAAGCGCGAACAACGATAGCAGCATCTTTGAAAAGGCTACTTTTGTAATATTAAAGAATATGGATATGAGTAAATCTTTTGCAAGCGATAATTGGGCGGGTGCCTGTCCCGAAGTGATGGAGGCCCTGCAAAGTGCCAATAATGAATATGCTGCGGCATACGGCAGTGATCAATACACCAAAAAGGCCGAAAAGAAATTCAGGGAACTGTTCGGAAAAGAGGCGGAAGTGTATTTTGTATATAACGGAACGGCGGCCAATATCCTGGCATTGAGTAGTGTGTCTCGTACGTTTAATGCCGTGATCACTTCAGAACATGCGCATGTAAATGTGGATGAATGTGGTGGTTTTGAGAATTTTTCCGGGGCGAAATTGCTGGATATTCCTACCCAAAACGGCAAGCTGACTCCCGAAATGCTTTTGCCTTATGCCGCAGCGGATCGTTATCCGCATCAGTCGGTGCCTAATGTAATCAGCATTACCCAGGCCACGGAAGTGGGCACGGTATATACGGTGGAGGAAATACGGGCGATGGCCGATTTTACCCATAGCCACAATTTGCTGCTGCATGTGGATGGTGCCCGCATCGCCAATGCGGTGGTGGCCCTGGACACGGATTTCAAAAGTATGATTACGGATACGGGCGTGGATATGCTTTCGTTTGGCGGAACCAAAAACGGGATGATGTTTGGCGAGGCCGTGGTGTTTTTGAAACCCGGAATAGGAAAATACTTTGAGCTGTTCCGCAAACAAGGGATGCAGTTGCACTCGAAAATGCGCTTTATCGCGGCGCAGTTTCTGGCGCTTCTGGAAAATGATGTTTGGAGGCGCAATGCCCAAAATGCCAATGACATGGCAGCCTATCTGGCTAAGCGATTGGAAGAGATTCCCGGAATCAGTTTTACGCAAAAGGTGGAATCAAACGGTATTTGGGCGATTATCCCCGAAGAGCATGCCGGGAAAATGCAACAAGCAAGCTTCTTTTATCCCTGGGACGAAAACAAAGGAGAGTACCGCCTGATGTGCTCCTGGGATACAAGCAAAGAAGATATCGACCGTTTTATGGAACAGGTGAAGCCTTAACGGCCTGTGACTTTAAGATGTAACCCGGATAATAAAATAATTTTTCTTTCCCTTTTGCACGAGGATATATTTCCCGTTCAGTAAGTCGTTTTCGCTAAATTGAAAATCCTCTTTAATCTTGGATTTATTTACCGCAACGGCATTCTCTTTAATCATCCGGCGGGCTTCGCCATTGGATTTGAAAATGCCCGTTTTGGCGGCCAGAATATCAAATAAAGGGGTATTCAATAAATCATTCAGGCTGATTTCGCTTTGCGGAACGCCTTCGAATATGCTTAGGAACAAATCCTCGTCCAGCGATTTCAGTTGCTCGGTAGTTCCGCGGCCAAACAAAATTTGCGAAGCGTCTTTGGCTGCCTGCAATGCTTCTTCCGAATGTACGGTGCGTGTAAGGTCTTCGGCCAGGAAATTTTGCAGTAAGCGCTGATGCGGAGCTTCGCTATGCTGCGCAATCATATCTTCCACTTCCTCCTGCGAGAGCATGGTAAAAATCTTGATGTATTTAGCCGCGTCCTCATCCGAGGTGTTCAGCCAAAACTGGTAAAACTTATAAGGAGAAGTACGCTCAGGGTCCAGCCAGATATTTCCGCTTTCGGTCTTGCCGAATTTACCGCCGTCCGCTTTGGTAATCAAGGGGCAGGTCAGGGCGAATGCTTCTCCGCGCTCTTTGCGGCGAATCAGTTCGGTTCCCGTGGTGATATTTCCCCACTGGTCGCTGCCGCCCATTTGCAAGCGGCAACCGTATTCCTTATAAAGGTGCAAAAAGTCGTAGCCCTGAACCAATTGGTATGAAAACTCGGTAAAGGACATGCCCGATTTGCTTTCTTCGCCAATGCGTTTCTTCACGGAATCCTTGGCCATCATATAGTTTACGGTGATATGCTTTCCCACATCGCGAATAAAATCAAGAAACGAAAACTTACTCATCCAATCGTAGTTGTTCACCAGCAGGGCCGCGTTTTCATTATCCGATTCGAAATCGAGAAATTTTGCCAGTTGCTTTTTAATCGCCTCCTGATTATGGCGCAGGGTTTCTTCGTCCAGCAGGTTGCGCTCGTCCGATTTGCCCGAAGGGTCGCCAATCATTCCCGTGGCTCCGCCAATCAATGCGATGGGGCGGTGTCCCGCTTTTTGCAAATGACGCAGCATCATCACACCTACCAGGTGGCCGATGTGCAACGAATCCGCCGTAGGGTCTATTCCCACATAGGCCGAAGTCATCTCTTTTGCCATCATTTCTTCCGTTCCGGGCATGATGTCGTGAATCATCCCGCGCCACTGTAATTCTTCTACAAATGTTTTCGCCATTGTTTCCGTGTTTTATTTTGCGCGGCAAAGATAGTGATTTGGGGGATTGGTCTATTGGGGAATGGTTAAATTGTTGAATGGTTAAATTGCCTGCCACCCTGTCGGGAGGAAATCCTACCATCCCTATCGGGAGGAAATCCGGCAGGTAGGTTAAATTGGAGTGTTTGAGTAATGGGAGCTTTTTGCGGAGTAAACCAAATTTATCGACCGTAGTTTTAGCGAAGGTGAAAATATTAAATGGTTGAGTTGCCATCTCTTTGGGAGGAAATCCTGCCGAAGCTATGTTGAATTGATAATTCCCTTTAAAAACTAAAGGCCCCTCGTTTGAGAAACGAGGGGCTGGGTTTTAGCACTACTCCATTTTCAAGAAAATGGTTTCTGATATGTTATTTCTGACTGACAAACATTATAGTATCGCTTTTGCGAAAGAAACAACCTGGGTACGGAAGGAATAAGGAAACAAAAGAACATATCAGATATCAATGCAAAACTACATCCATAAGCTTCCTGAAACACGCGTAAAAAGTAGGGATTTACATAGGCAAATTGCGTGTTTTTATTATTTCTTCTTTTTTTTGTTACCTAAAAAAATACCGTACATTTGCTCTATAAGAAAACAACGGTATTCGCATGACGAGACAAATTTTTACGCTTTTCCTTTTGCTTACTGTCTTTCCAGGCTTTTCGCAGGTAGTGGATACACTTGCGTTGAATGCGAAAATCAATAATGATCATTCCAAGGCTAGCTTGAATTACGGAAGTAAAGGTTGGGTGTTTGAGTACGACAAACATTTTCAGATGCAGATGCAATGGCGCTTACAATTTCGCTTTCAGTCCAATTCCGAGGATGCCTTTTTTTATATCCGTGAAGAGGATACTCCGGACGGAAGTTTTAATGTGCAGCGCGCCCGTTTGAAAGTGGGCGGATATGCTTATGAGCCCTTTCTGAAATATTATCTGGAGTATGATTTTCCGTCGGCTTATTTGCTCAACTGGGAATTTACCATGGCAAAATGGAAGGCCTTTCAGATAAAGGTGGGGCAGTGGAAAATCAAATACAATACCGAACGCTTTATTTCTTCCGGCAAACAGCAGATGGTGGATCGCTCCATTGCCAACCGCTATTTTACTTTTGACCGGCAAATTGGATTTGAAATTCTTGGGGATTTGTTTGACGGCAAAGTTGGTTCATCCTCATACAATGTGGGTATTTTCAACGGAAACGGCCGTGCGGCGGAAAATGACGATGGTAATTATTTGTTCTTGTTTCGCTACCAATGGAACTTTTCCCGCCATCCGATGAAGATGTCTTTTTGTGATATTGGCCGAACCCAAAAGGTGGAGGGTTTTCTTGCTTTGGTTTACGCGCATAATCAGAGTCAGTTTACCCGTTTTTCCAGCGATGGGGGCGGAAAATTGCCGGGCTACGATATTGGCAATAAAAACCAATATGTGATTGAGCAAGCCAACTTTGAATATATGCTGAAGTACAAGGGATTTTCCCTTTCCGGTGAAAATCATTTGAAGTATATCGACGACCGCCTACGTGATCAACAATCCCTGCTTTACGGGGGCTATGTGATGGGCGGATATTTTTTTAGTGAGATTCTGAACTTTGTGCCGCCCCAACTGGAATTTATCGCTCGATACGGTTTGGTGAGCAATGATGAATTTTACAGTGATAACATCAATGAATATGTGGTGGGCTTCAACTGGTTTTTCAAGGGCCATCTGAATAAACTTACCATGGATTTGGCCTATATCGATAATCAGGATTTTGTTTCCGATGAAGATAATTTCCGTTTTCGCCTGCAATGGGATGTGTCTTTTTAATGGCTTGATTTACGTTTAAAAAAATTATCAAGCTATTCCTTTTTCCGCTTATATTTGTGAAACTTCATACGCACACAAATTTCATAATCAAATTAAATGAAAAATACACTTCGCTTTGCGCTCCTGCTTTTATTTTCGGGAACTTTGCTTACGGCTAATGCCCAAGATATTAATGCTGATTCGGCCGATGTTGCTCCGGACAGTATCAAAGAATATTACCAATGGTATCACAGCGATATTAATGAGGATGACCTGGTGGGCATCAGTCTGGACGAGGCCTATGAATTTGCCCGTGCGCGCAACAAAGTGGCCCGGCCGGTGATAGTGGCCATAATCGATTCGGGAGTGGATACCGCCCATGTCGATTTGCGCAACCGCTTATGGCATAATCCCGGAGAAATTCCCTACAACGGTATTGACGACGACGGCGATGGCTATGTGGATGATGTTTACGGTTGGAACTTTATCGGTGGCCCCGACGGAAGAAATGTGGACGCCGACACCTGGGAGTTAACCCGCTTATATCGTAAGTACAAAAAGAAATTCGCCGGGAAATCAAAAAGCGATATTGCCCCCGAAGATAAAGCCGAATATGAGGAATGGCTGAAAATTCAGGCGGATTACAAAAAGCAGCGGGCGGAGAGCCGGGAGGCGGTAAAAAATTACGGCATGTATGTCGAGGCCATCGAAAAGTCCAATGAAATTCTGGATAAATATTTTCGGGGAAAAGAATATACCAAAGAGGATGTGCAAAATATTCAAACCACTGATGACCGACTGAAATGGGCGATTACGATTTATTCCTTTTTCGAAGGCGACGCCAAGCCCATAGAAGATGCTTTGGAGTATCACGAGGGGCTGTTGAACAAAAAACTGAATCCACGTTTCCATACCCGCCAAATTGTAGGTGATAATGCGTTGGATATCAATGATACGCTTTATGGCAACAATGATGTAACGGCCGGAACGGCGAGCCATGGAACGGGCGTGGCCGGAATTGTGGCTGCCGAGCGCAACGGCTTTGGCGTGGACGGCATAGCGGATAGTGTGCAGATTATGGTAATCCGCGTAGTGCCGGGTGGCGACGAGCGTGATAAGGATGTGGCCCTGGGCATTCGCTATGCCGTAAACCACGGGGCGCGCATTATCAATTGCAGTTTCGGAAAAAGCTATTCGCCCAATAAAGAATTTGTGGACAGTGCCATTCGCTATGCCGAGCGGAATAATGTGCTCATTGTGCATGCCGCCGGAAACAGTGCCGAAAATAATGATGTGGTGGCCCATTATCCCACGCCCGAATATGCTCCCGGAAAATTTGTAAACAACTGGTTGGATATCGGGGCCTCGGATTCGCTTTTAGACATTCATCTGCCGGCCGATTTTTCCAACTACGGCCAAAAATCCGTAGATCTGTTCGCACCGGGTGTGGAAACGATGACAACCGCTCCGAAAAATAAATATCGCGCTTCCAGCGGAACCAGTAACGCCGCGCCTGTGGTAACGGGTGTGGCGGCCTTGGTGCTTTCTTATTATCCGAAGCTTACCGCCGTGGAGTTGAAGGAAATCATCAAAGAATCGGCACGGGCCTATCCCAAACAAAAGGTGTTGATTCCGGGAGAGAAAAAGAAAAAAACGAAATTCAAAAAGCTAAGTAAGACAGGCGGAATTGTCAATGCCTATGAGGCGATGAAATTGGCGGAGGAACGGACAGAAGGAAAGTAATTTGTAAAAAATAAAAATATAAAAGTCTGAGTTTGCCTTCTTTTTAATAATGCCGGTTTCCGGGGTGATAAACCGCTGCTTTTTCCGCTTGCTTTAAACTGCACAGAAAACACAATAATAAACGATAATAAATAGTCCTATGAATACCCTGACGCGTATCCTCTTGCCCTTGGTATTGGCTTTGAGCATGGCCGCTTGTACCAATAATAGCAAAGAAATCAAAAACGACATTAAACCCGGTTTTGAGAAGTATATTTCCGGATTTACTTCCGGTATCAACCTGAGTCGTGATACGAAATTTGTGATTCGTTTGCAGCAGCAGGTAAATGATACCATTAAAGCCGGTCAGCCTGCCGATCCCGCTTTGATAGATTTTGATCCGGATATTAAAGGGAAATTGATTTGGACGAACAGCCGCAGTCTGCAGTTTATTCCCGATAAACTATTGGAAAGCGGAAAAGTTTATCATATAAAATTTAATCTGGGCAAACTGATTAAGGTGCAGCCCGGATACGAGGTGCTGGAGTATGATGTGCGCGTGATGGACCAGTCTTTCCGCTTTGTCTCCGGCGGGCTTGTGGCTTATGAAGATAATATGGGCTATTTCCGTTATCTGGGTACTGTTTATACCGCGGATGTCGCCGATATTCCGCAGGTGGAGCAAATGGTCAAAGCCAAAATTGACGGGAAAGAAGTGAACTTGCTTTGGCAGCACGATAATCAGGCGCATATCTACCGCTTTACCATCGACAGTATCCGGCGGATGGACGACCGTCGTGAGCTGCAACTCGAAATAAAGGGTGCACCAATCGGCGTGGATAGTGAGGAGGATTTTTCTTTGGAGGTGCCCGCTACTGACGAGTTTGAGGTTTTGTCGGTGCAAACGATAGTCGGAAAGCGGCCTTATGTGCGTATTCGTTTTTCCGACCCCCTGGACCAGACCCAAAACCTGAAAGGGCTGATTTATTTCAAAAATGATTTCCGGCCTTCCTTTAACGCCAAAGGCGCGGAACTGAAAGTTTATCCGTCGAAAAAACTGGAAAAGGAACAGACCTTGATTATTGAGCCGGGCGTGAAAAACGCCATGGGCTACAAAACCAAGGAGCGCATCGAATTTGATATTAATTTTCAATCCAACAAACCGCAGCTCGAAGGTGTGGGAAAAGGGGTGATTATGCCTTCTTCCGACGGATTGATTTTCCCGTTCCGGGCGGTGAGTTTAAATATGGTGGACCTCAGTATTATTCAGATTTATGAGCATAATGTGCTGAGCTTTTTACAGGAAAATACTTTTGATGAGAGTGGCAGCTTAAAGTATTCCGGCCGTTTGATTTTGCAAAAACGGCTCGACTTGCGTAAAATGGCCAAAGTGAATCTGAATGAGTGGAATACGTTTAAGATTGACCTTTCCGATTTTATTGAGATTCAGCCCGGAGCCATTTACCGCGTAAAATTGGGTATGCGCCCGTCCTATTCGAATTATCCGTGCGACAGTGCACGTTTTCCTCTGAAAACGGAGGCCGAATATGCCGAGGAGGTAGCACGGAAGATGAAATCCTGGGACGACAACAGATATTATTATGATGATGAGGATTACGGATGGGATTTCGATTGGAGTCAGCGGGATAATCCGTGCAACTCGGCCTATTACAATAATTATTGGAATTCGCGTAGCGTAGAGCGTAATATTTTCGCTTCCAATCTGGGCATCATTACCAAAGGCAGCCCGTCCGGTAATTATGTGGTAATAGTTTCCGATTTGCGTACCACCGATCCGGTAAAAGGAGCCGAGGTAACTTTTTATAATCTGCAAAAACAGGAAATTGCCCGCAGCGAAACCAATAGTCTGGGGATTTGTAACGAGCACCTCGATGCCAAGCCCTACTTTGTGGTAGTAAAAAACGGAACCGACTACGGCTACTTGCGTGTGGGTAATTCCGATGCGCTTTCCACCAGTAATTTCAATGTGGCCGGCATGCAGGTACAGCACGGATTGAAGGCCTATATTTATGGCGAGCGTGGCGTATGGCGACCGGGCGACCCGATTTATCTGACGATGATTTTAGACGATTTGGAAAATCGGCTGCCTGCCGATTATCCCGTAATTTTCGACTTGAAAAACCCGCTCGGGCAAACCATGGTGCACGAGCTGCGCCGCTCGAATGTAAACGGTTTTTACAGTTTCCATACCAAGACCGCCGAATCGGCCCCAACGGGAATATGGCGATTGAAAGTGAAGGTGGGCGGTGCTGTTTTCGTAAAAAGTATCCGTGTGGAAACCGTAAAGCCCAACCGCCTGAAAGCCAAATTGGACTTCTGGGGCAAAAAAGTGCTGACCAAAACCGATTTGCGAAAACCTGTGGAAATAACGGCCAATTGGCTGCACGGCAGTCCGGCGAAAAACCTGGAGGTGCGTGTGGCGATGGGATTACGTTCCGCGGAAACGAAATTCGATAAATTTCAAAGCTATACCTTCCGTTTTCCGCAACCCGCTTATAAGCAGGAGGAAGTGGAGGTGTTTAAAGGCAAACTTGATCAAAACGGAAAATCAAGTTTCTTCCTGAAGATTCAGGGCGATGATGCCCCGGGAATGATTAAAGCGCATTTTGTTACCCGCGTTTTCGAGAAAAGCGGTGATTTCAGCATCATAACGCAGGATGTGAAATATTCCCCCTATCCTTATTATGTGGGCCTGCGGATGAATGATGCCGGAGAACAAGGCTGGTATGCTACCGATTCGCCGCATAGGCTATTGGTGGCCACGGTAAACGAAAAGGGCGAGCCTGTAAGTCACAGCAATGTGAAAATCAGTATTTATAAGGTGCAGTGGCGCTGGTGGTGGGAGTCGTCGGATGATGATCTGGCCTCCTATATCGGCCGCAGATCGCGCCGTGCGGTTTCCACTTCATACGTCAATACGGATGCTGCCGGCAAGGCTGCTGTGGATGTGCAAATAAACTACCGTTCGTATGAGGATAACGGCCGCTATCTGATTGTGGCCGAAGACCCCGTCAGCGGACATAAAACGGGAATTACGGTTTATTTTTCCAAATGGTACGGAAGGCTGGGCGGTGGCGCCATGGGCGCAACGATGCTGAGCTTCGAGGCCGATAAAGACAAATATAAAGTGGGCGAGGAGGCGCATATTACCATTCCTTCTTCGAAAAACGGCCGTGCGCTGGTTAGTCTTGAGAGCGGTGCCCGTATTTTGGATGTTTTCTGGGTGGAGACACAGGAAGGCGAAACGCATTTCAGCTTCCCGCTAAGCGCGGAAATGGCGCCCAATATTTTTGTAAATATCAGCCTTATTCAGCCGCATGCCCAAACGGTAAACGACAATCCGATACGGATGTACGGCATTATTCCCCTCGAAGTGGTGGATCCGGCGACACGCCTTGAGCCGCAAATAGGCATTGCCAAATACCTGAGCCCGGAAAAAGAATTTGAGGTAAAAGTTACGGAGCGAAACGGCAAGGCGATGACCTATACTTTGGCCATAGTGGATGAGGGCTTGCTCGACCTGACCAATTTCCGGACACCTGATCCCTGGCGGAAATTTTACGCCCGTGAGGCCCTGGGTATTCGCACCTGGGATATGTACGATTACGTTATCGGAGCTTATGGTGCCCGGCTCGAAAAGGCCTTTGCCATCGGCGGTGACGGCACGGCGCCCGACCCCTCAAAAAACAAGGCGCGCCGCTTTAAGCCCGTGGTTTTCTTTGCCGGGCCTTTTAATCTGGACGAAGGCGAAACCGCCAATCATAAATTTACGATGCCCAATTATATCGGCTCGGTACGGGTGATGGTGGTAGCCGGAAATCAAGGGGCGTACGGCAATGCGGAAAAAGCCGTGTCCGTGAAAAAAGACTTGATGCTGCTGGCCACGCTGCCCCGTGTTATCGGTCCGGATGAAGAAGTGGTTTTGCCGCTTACCGTTTTTGCGATGGACAGCAAAATAAAGAAGGTGAAGCTGAAAGTGAAGGTGAATGATAAATTGCAAATAAGCGGAGGAGCAACGCAAACGGTTTATTTCGAAAATCAAGGTGAAAAAATGGTTTATTTCCGTTTGAAAGCCAAAGATTTGTTAGGTGTCGCCAAGGTGGAAATCGTGGCGGAAAGCGCGGGATTGAAGGCCCGTTATGATGTGGAGCTGGATGTGCGTACACCCAATCCGCCAAGCATCAGGGTGCACGACCAATTGGTGCAGCCGGGCGATTCCTGGGATTACAGCTACCGGGCATGGGGCTTGCAGGGAACCAATTCGGCCGTTTTGGAAGTGTCGGGCATCCCGGCAATGGGACTCGATAAACGCTTGGAGCAGCTACTGGCCTATCCGCACGGTTGTATTGAGCAAACAACCTCGAAAATATTTCCCCAGCTGTTCTTGCCCGGACTGACGAAATTGAGTGATGACGAGCAAGCCCTGCTGGAAAGCAATATTATGACCGGGCTGAACTCTTTACGCAGTTTCCAATTACCCGGCGGCGGATTTTCCTATTGGCCGGGCAGTAATTATGAGAGCGAGTGGGGGACTTCTTATGCCGGACATATGCTGTTGATTGCCAAGCGTAAGGGCTATGCTTTGCCTTCGCGCATGCTGGATCAGTGGCGCTACGCCCAAGGAGCCGCGGCCCGTTCGTGGAGCGCCCGAAATTATTACGGCAATGTGTTGAATCAGGCCTACCGGCTTTATACGCTGGCCCTGGCCGGGGAAGCGGAACTGGGCGCGATGAACCGCCTGAGTCAAAGCAATTATTTGAACGAACGCAGCACCTGGATGTTGGCTTTGGCCTATGCCGAGGCGGGACAAGAACAGATGGCGCGTAAGCTGATTAATAATATTTCCTTGCAAAGCGCGCAAAAGGCTAATTATTATAACGACCATACTTATGGTTCTTCATTGCGCGATAAATCCATTCACTTGCTCTTGCTGACCAAACTGGGTGAGCGCGAAAAGGGTTTTAATCTGGTAAAACAAATTGCCGCCGTTTTGGACAGTCGCACCTGGCTGAGTACGCAGAGTACGGCATTCGCCTTGATGGCGATTAGCGAATACTACAATGGCCGGACTGCGGATAATATACGTTTTGCTATGCGCTGGTCGGACAAGGAAGGAACTTACGACAGCGAAAGTTTTGTTTTCCGCCGCGCTTTGGATATTCATCGCCCGGGCAGCAAAAAACTGCACTTTACCAACAAAAGTTCTTCACCGCTTTATGTGCGGGTGATTGAGAAAGGTATTTCCGGGTCGGGCATGGAGGAGGAGCGGAGCGCGAATCTGAAAATGAGTGTTCGCTATGTTGATATGGACGGAAATGAATTGGATCCTGCGCGTTTGCCGCAGGGCACAGACTTTAAGGCGGTGGTCAATATCCAAAATCCGGGTATGCTGGGTGATTATGATAATCTGGCTTTAACGCAGATTTTTCCCTCGGGTTGGGAGATTATCAATACGCGGCTCACGGGCCGGAATGATGATAATAGCGGCTATGAATACCGCGATATCCGCGACGACCGTGTGCTGACTTATTTTGGTTTGGGTAAATACAGAAGTATAAACTTCACGGTGGTGCTGAACGCTTCCTACGAAGGGAAATACTATCTGCCTGCCGTAAAATGCGAGGCGATGTACAGCAACGAAATCGGCGCGGTGCATAGCGGACGTTGGGTGGAAGTTTACCGGGAACAATAGCCCTTGTGGAATAAAGTGCCGAACAGGATTCTCTTAATCTTTTTCCAGGCGCCCTAAAGCGGCTTTGGCCTTTTGCGTAATGCTGTTCTGGTATTCTTCGAAATCCATATCAAGGCATTGGCGGTACAGGGTTTGGGCCATTACGGTATCGCCTTGGTTCTCGTAGATATAGCCCAGATGAAGGGCGGAATTGGCCGCGAAATAATAAGGTGTGTCTTTGCCCGTGGCGATGCAATAGCGGTATTTGGCTATCGCTTGTTTGGTTTTGCCCCATTCGTCGTAAATGCGCCCCAGGCGGTAGCTGTATTCCAACTGGTCGTGCTCGTTAAAGTTTTTGGTGTCGGCTGCCAGCAACACTTGTTCGGCCCGTGCGAAATAGCCGCCGTCAAAAAGCAAGCGTGCCTTAATCAGCGTCACATTGGGCACAATTCCTTCTTTGGCCGCTTCGGCTTCTTTGGTTGCCTGTTTATCCGAATCACGATTATCATCGCCCAGCGAAAGACAGGCGGCCATCGTGGTTTTATAGGCTTGCGTATTCCCTTGCAATAAATTTACCCAGGCCAGTTTCTGACAAGCCGACCGGCGGTAGCTCAAACCATGATAATGATCTACATAATACTTCAAATGCTTTGCCGCTCCGTAATCCAGCTTATACAGCATACATTCTCCCAGCATATAATCCAAATAATAGAAATGCATGGAAGCGGATTCGGGTTTCAGATTTTGCATACAGGCAATAGCCTGGTCATTTTGTTTGATATGTTTCAGAAAGGATGCTTTGGCGAGAACCATAAACTGATTATGTTTCATTTGCTCTTGAATCGCATCCCATTTGAAAATCGCCAACAGATTTTGCTCACTCTCTTTGCTCACTTCAAAATTCAGCATGGTAAATGAATAAAGCAACAGGCTTTCGCTGAGCAAATAATGGTATTTTGGTTCGAAGGAAGCCACTACCAGTAATTGATTCAGTTCCGTTAGTCCTTGTTGGATATTTCCTTCAAAATCGAATAGTTTTAATACCCAATTATAATTTTTAGGAACGGTACCGATGCCCACATTCATCAAGCCAATCAGCTTTTTGTTGGGTATGAAATCAGGATATTTCTTGCGGTTTTCCCAGGCCATATTATAAGCCTTGTTAAAACGGTATACAGCAGCGAGATAGGACTTTTTAATCACCTTTAGATAAGCGCCGCGCAAATACATATCACTAAGAAAATACAGTTTATAGGGTGATACTTGCTCATCATCTTCTATCAGGTCGATGACATTGTCTGTGAAGCTCTCATATTCATCCATTTCTTCCTCATTTTCGTTGAGGGCGGCTTTCCAAAACAGGATATAGGCCTCGATATATTGAGAAACGACATTGTCGGGATGCAATTGCTTTTCACTATCGAGGATTTTTTGTGCCGCATCAAACTTGAAGAGCATCATTTCTTCGTATGCCCGATGGCAGTTATTATTAAAATCAAACTTTGCCGCCGCAGGCAAAGTTGTGAGTAAAAATAAAACAGCGATTAGTATTTTATGCATCATGTGGTATTAATAGTACTGCAAAGTAAGGCATTTTTATAAACAATAAAAAAGCGCTTCCCGCGGAGGAAAACGCTTTTTACAATTACTTATGATAAACTCTTATTTTCCGGCAGCAGACTCCAGAATGCTTTCATCCACCAGAATACGTCCGCAATACTCGCAAACGATAATTTTCTTGTGCATCCGGATATCCAACTGACGTTGCGGCGGAATTTTGTTAAAACAACCGCCACAGGCATCACGCTCAACGGGCACAACGGCCAAACCATTGCGTGCGTTGGAACGGATACGCTTATATGCGCTTAGCAAACGCGGCTCAATATATTTTTCATTTTCTTCCGATTGCTTGAGCAATTCATCCTCATCACGGCCGGTTTCGGCGATAATTTCTTCCAGCTCCTTTTTCTTATTCTCCAGGTCAATCTTACGTTCCGCCAACACGCTTTCCGCTTGTTTTATGGCTTCTTCCTTAACCTCGATATTGTAGCGGTCCTCTTTAATACGTTTTTCGGCCAGTTGAATTTCCAAACCTTGGTATTCAATCTCTTTGGTCAATGAATCGTATTCGCGGTTGTTCCGCACGTTCATGCGCTGGTCTTCGTATTTTTTAATCAAAGCCAGGCCATTTTCCATGGCCACTTTCTTTTCCGAAATTTTGGCGTTAATCTCATCTATTTCAGCTTGAAGATTGTCGATACGGGTTTGCAATCCGTGAATCTCATCTTCAAGGTCCTGTACTTCCAAGGGCAATTCACCGCGAACGTTACGGATTTCGTCAATTCTTGAATCAATCATTTGCAATTTTGCAAGGGCGATCAAGCGTTCTTCAGTAGAAACATCAGCTAAATTTATCTCTTCTTTAGCTCCGGTCTTCGTTTTACTCATTTGCCGTATTAGTTTAAATTGTTGACTATAAATAATTTATCGGGTTGGTATTACAAGCCGAAATTTGGACTGCAAATGTAGGAAATTTTTCCTTAATGTAGCTGACTAATAAATCTTTTGTAAACTGCTCACTTTCGTAATGTCCGATGTCGGCAATCAGCATTTGTTTTTCGGCATCGAAAAATTCATGGTACTTCACATCGCCCGTGATATACACATCGGCTCCTGCCGCTTTGGCACGGCCGATAAGGAAAGCCCCGCTGCCGCCGCAAAGGGCGATCTTTTTCACGGCCGTATTTCGCAATGCGGTGTGGCGCACACATCCGGCCCGGGTAATTTCTTTCAGCCGTTTTAAAAATACGAGCTCCTCCTCCGCGTTTTCCAGTTCACCAATGATGCCGGCACCGAGATGGGCACTGCCGTTTTCCAGTTTGTAAATGTCGTAAGCCACTTCCTCGTAAGGATGCGCGTCAAGCAAAGCCCGAATCACCCTGCCTTCAAGGTAGTCGGGAAATATGGTCTCGATGCGCACTTCATCCTCGAAATGCAGTTTGCCTTTTTCGCCCACATAGGCATTGGTATTTTCTCCGGCCCGAAAACTGCCTTTGCCTTCCGAATTATAACTGCATTGGTCGTAATTTCCGATATGTCCGGCCCCGGCTTCGAATACAGCCAGGCGAACGGCGTCGGCATGAGCCAACGGACAAAAAGTAACCAGCTTGCGATAACGGCCTTTCACCGGAGCCAGCACACGAGTATTTTTT
>CAYUAN010000377.1:0-13869 GCA_964442545.1 uncultured Prolixibacteraceae bacterium
TAAAACAAAACTGGCATTGATTCCTTCGCTGATAACCCCCAACTCCAATCCAATGGCGGCAGCGGCGATAATCAGACTCAGGCGGGACGACATCAGAAATCCTCCGGCCAAGGCGCGGCGCATCCCAAACAGGCGGGCCCAAAGCAAGGATGGGATAATTTTCACTAAAAATAAAACCAGCAAGAGGGCGCCGAGAAACCACAATAATGAGCTGTCGAACTCGGCAAAAGCCGATGTGTCGAACTTCATTCCCACCATCACAAAGAAAATGGGAATAAAGAAGCCGAAACCCATCCCATCCATTTTCACAATTAACAAGGAACGCTCCTTATGTAAAAAACCGGAAAGCAAAAGGCCGCTCAGGAAAGCACCCAACAGCACCTCTTCCTCCCCGATAAACTGCGCCATTACCACAAAGCCGAGAATTACCAGTATCGTACCGCGAACCCGTATTTGCAGGGCGGAATGCGAAAACTGATAACTCATTTTCTTGATGCGGGGCACCCGTTTCAAGCGGCGGCCAATCAATGTGAAGAAATAAAGAGCGAAAAACAGTATAAAGATGTACAGCAATTCCCACTTAAAGCCGTGCTTAAGGATAAAGGCCGTAAACGAGAACATGATGATGCTAAAGATATCGGCCACAGCCGCGGCAATGATAATCATCTGTCCGTAATGCCCCGCTATTTCCCCGCGGTTTTTCAATACGGGAAGGATAATTCCCACGGATGTGGTTACCATTATCAGTGAAAAATACCACAGATTAGGAATATGAATCAGTTGAGCCAGTGCCAGGGTGCTGATATACGAAAGAACCATGGCCAGTCCAAAATGCACTATCCCGACAAGCAAAGGATTTTTAAGGAAGCCGGACAAGGTAATTTTTTTACGGGGCAGGGAGGCGACAATCTGGTCCACATTAATTTCCAAACCGCTCAGAAACATCAGAAAGATAAAACCCGCCAAAGCAAGAAAATCCAGAATCTTCAGACTCTCGGAACTGAGATGCTCCAGCATAAAATGGCCCAAAACATAACCCAGCACAATTTCGGCTATTACCGTGGGTACTTTCGAAATGCGAAAGAGCGATAACAGCACCGGTGCCGCCCACGCCAAAGCCACCACAATCAGGAGCGGCAAGAAATGAATATGAAATGACATGTTCAGGAATACACCCATATTTTCCTTTGTTATCGTAAGCATAGCAAAGATAAGGTAAAAGGGGAATAATCGGATTATAAATTAGCGGATTACTTATTTCTGCTTCCGCAATTCGAGGCTGGCTTGCAGCATGGTATCCAAAAGCACTATGCGGGGATTGACATTGCGCATCACATGATACTCCGCCTCCGAAAGCAGCTCGTAAATCTTTCCGGCATTGTTTTGATTTACAAAGCGGGAAAACTTACTGACGAAATCCAGTTCGTCATTGGCCGAGCGCACCAAACTGCGGTTGCCCAGGTCATACAGCATACACAAGCGGGTAATGCGCATTCCGTATTGCAACAATTGCTTAATTTTTTCACGGCCCAGCGAATTCAACTCATTCGCCTTTTCCCGCATCTTAATAAAATTATTCTGGTAGGCAAACAGCATCATCTCGCGAAAGTGCTTAAAGAAAACCAATTCGTTTTCATCACCGGCAACCTGCTTCAGCACTTTGGAAAACAAGCCGTCGGAAAGATAAATAATCTCCTCCATCCTCTTTTCATCCAATTGGAAATTGCGGTTCAGGTAATCGCGAATCAATTCGTCGCTATGGGTCTTAAACTTAAGAATTTGCACCCGGGAAAGAATGGTTTTAAGCAGGGCGTCCTGATTTTCGGAAATCAGAATAAACAAGGTTTTTGCGGGCGGTTCCTCAAGTATTTTCAAAAGCTTGGGGGCGGCCGCATGGTAGAGTTTTTCCACCATCCAAATAATCATCACCTTATAATCGGACTCGTAAGAGCGCAAACCCAAGGTTTTAATAATATTATTGGCATCGTCCACACCGATACGGCCCTGTTTGTTTTCAATACCGATTTTCTCGTACCACTCGTTCAGTGTCAGGTAATAATTGCTTTCCTTCAAGGCCTCGCGCCACTCCTCCAAAAACATACTGCTCACCGGTTTGGAGCTGTACTTTTTGGTAGTGGCCACCGGAAACACAAAATGCAAATCGGGATGCACCAGCTTTTGGTATTTCACACAACTGGGGCAAGTGCCGCAGGAATCCGCAATCAGTTCCGCGTCGGGGCCGTAAATTTGTTTGTTTTCGCAAGAAATAAACTGGCTGTAGGCAATCGCCATGGCGAGTTTTTCGGTGCCTTCCACACCCAAAAACAATTGCGCATGGCTCACACGATTATTCAATACCGTGTTCACCAGGCGGTTTTTTATATCCGTATTTCCTACAATTTCACTGAAAAGCATAAGGCAAATATACGGCTAATTCCACGACCAACCCAGCGTGGTTTGAATCACATAGTCACTTTTTGAAGCACCCTCCACCGGATTGCTGTCATAGTTATAGGTAGTGCCGAACTTAATATACAAATCGAGCGGAAAATCGTATTTCACATCAAAGGTAAAATCCGTACGATAACGTCCCAAAGTGGTCAGGTTCGGATAAAGGGTAATGGTGGTTTGCAGACTCAAATCGCCGACATCAAACAGGTTTAGCTCAAGCGACGCAAAGCCCTCACCACTGGAACGCGTATCGAGGGTGTCCACATAATTTTCGTTCGTAAAAGCGATACCGGCCGTACCGATTAAATATATGCGATTGGAATTGACAAAATAATCACCGATACCCGCCTTATAAATGGAACGAAGACTCAATTTCATTTCATCGTTTTGCAAATAATTGGCCGAGGCCATGGCAAAAATATCGCGGTAGAGAAACAGCTTTAAGCTCAGGCCGCCTTCCGTACGACGAATATCGGCCACGCTGTCCTGTTGGGTGCGTACCATATTGAAGGTGCCGTTCGCGCCCCAAACATTGGTAAGATAACCGACGCCGGCCCGTGTGGTAAAGGAAGAACTGTTTTGCGATTTGGTAAAGGTGTAACCGATATCCACACTGGCCGTCAGTTTACTGAGAAAATCACCTTTTACACTTTTCATATAAACCACCTGGTTGATTTTATAGGTAGTCTTTTCTCCATATTCATCAATGATAATCACGTTTTCGGGATTAGCCGGGTCGGTGGTAATGGTTCCGTTTTTTCGTTCCCCGGTCGAAAAAGTAAAAATATAGGTTTGCGTGCTTTTTATCTTTGCTACTTCCAACCATTTAATCGTAAAATCGTTATCGCTGTAATCGGTTTCAAAAGTAAGCACTCCCTTAGCCAGGTCTTTAACCTCCCCGACAATGACATCATTGTTTTTCAGGTATAACGTATCCTGCGCCGGGGCAACATACAGGCTAAATATTAATGCGAAAAGGAGTAAGCTTTTCTTCATGCTTTTTGTTTTAAATTTGGGCAAAAGTATCAATAATTGCGGCTTAAATTACGCCTATTTCTGGCCGGATTTAAGCTAAAAAAAGGATGCTCGCCTACCCTGCCCGGCAGATTTTGAACGGCTGTTTTTTCCGGGTTTATGTGTGATAAATTGCCTAATGATATTGCCACAGCAAGCTTGGTTAAACGGCGGATTGCCGCACCTCCGTAAACTGCGGTGGCGGCCATCCTGTAGGAGGGGGCGCTTCATCAAAATCCATTTTGCTGCGCAAAAAGACGGATTTTTTAATGCAGGGAAAATCTCAAGCAAGCTTGGTTTTCCCTGCATTAAAAAATCCCAATCCGTCTCCGACGAATTGGGATTTTGATGAGGTCTCGAGCGGATTCGAACCGCTGTATATGGTTTTGCAGACCACCGCCTAGCCACTCGGCCACGAGACCTTTTTTCTTTGCAGGCTGCAAAATTAGTAAATTTTCTGATTGAGCAAACCTTTATTCCGTTTTTTACTTTCCCCGGAATTTTATCCCCGGCAGGTAATTATTATCCACCATACCACTATAACTGTAAAAACCGAAATTCTTAAAACGATGGCGGCGGGTAATCTCAATCTTTTGGTTAATCTGGGAAACAGGATAAGGCTTACCCGGAGGCCAGGCACGCAGCACGATGACCATTTTCCTCTGCTCTTTCAGCTGCGCCACATCTTCTATCAACTTGGTAAACGACTTGTTGCTTGTATTATACGCCATCAGATAAACCCTGTCGACATAGTGCTTTTTCAGCCATTTGGGCCATTCCTGCGAATATTTATTCAGCGCTTTATCCTGTTTGGCTATTACGGCAGCCGATATCTGAAGTTCCGGCTTAATCTTTTTCAAATGAACATACAAGCGGTGGACAAAAGCTGAAATCTGATCTCTTTTCCATTGCTGCACATCTTTTTGCCCGCTCCCGGCATACTCTTGCATCGCAATCGGGTTGTAGCCGTAGCTCGAATCGGGATAGCGGATATAATCGAACTGCACCCCGGCCAAATCATAATTTGAGACAAGATCGGAAACCACATTCAAAAAATAATTCCGTGCCGCCGGAACTCCCGCATCGAAAAAAGCACCTTCGGCCTCATCGTTAGGCATGGGCGTACCATCGCGTTTGGTGGTTACCCATTCGGGATGGGTGTAATAAGCATGCGTGGAATCCAGCTTCCACAAATCGTGCGGCGTCATCACAAATACCGTTACCCAGGCATGTATTTCAATATCGTACTTTTTTGCCTGCTCAATGGCATAAGCCAAAGGGTCGAAAGCGGAATCCTGCAGCACATAGCAGCGCTTTTCCGTATTTACATAGGTAGAATCTTTGCGGTTAGGGGTGTAAAGTGCGTCTCCGCGATACCGACTTTGAAAAAATATTTGATTAAAGCCATATTGATGCGCGGTCTCGATCAGATGATCCACCTTCTCGCGCGAATTTATACTCCATACCGTGGCATACATTGCCCGTATCGGCTTGCGGGCAGGCGCACTGTCATAACTTGAAAGCGCGAATGCGGATAAAATCAGGGCGAGAAAAAATACAGGAGACGGCAATCGTTTTAACATCTTCATTTGATTAATTTTCCGGATTCCTGCAAATAGCATGCTATTATGATTTTTTAAAAAATATCCTGTTATTTTAGCCTGCAAAGTTATTATTTTTGCCTTAGTCAAGCAGATAAAAAAAATGAAGGACAGATTTAAGCTTTATCATCGTTTCCTAAAACTCAAAGGGATTTACTCCCTGGCATGGAAAAGTGCTTTAAAACTGATCATCATTGTTGCCATAATCGCGGTGGTGCTTGTGGTCGCCCAGCATTTTATTACCGATTTCAAAATACGAATCGAAGGGTTCATGAAAACATGGGATACGGCCACCACGCTGACAGTCTTCTTTACTTCCGAAACTTTACTGGGACTGATACCGCCGGATTTCTTTATCGCCTGGACACGTTATTCCGCCAGCCCGATTTTTATGCTTAGTGTTTTGGCCGTCTTATCGTATATCGGAGGAGTAAACGCCTTTTTTATCGGCCGCTGGGTGCGTAAATTTCCGCGGATTAACCTTTGGTTCGAAAAACGTTTTGCCGAACACTTCGATAAAATAAAAAGGTATGGTGCCTTTTTAATTGTTTTTTCAGCCCTTTTTCCGCTACCCTATTCCACCGTGAGCATGGTAGCCGGAATGGTGAATTATCCCACAAAGCCCTTTTTAATTCTGGGGCTTAGCCGCTTATTGCGCTTTTATATTTATGCCCTGGCATTGTATCAGGTTGTATAATACCAAATTAACATTTCATTAAGATATACATATTTTTAGTACATTTGAAATTAATAAACATAAAAAAAGAAAAGTTATGAGAAAGATTGCATTTTTATTCGCCTTAATTGCTTTGGCCTTCACAGCCTGTAACGGCGGCGGTGAAACCAAAGAGAAAAAAACAGACGATTCAGCCGTGGATCAAGTAGCCGTTTTCGACCAGGCATCAAAAGTATTTGCCGTATTGCCTTCGGAAGCGCCGAATCCGGACAATCCATTGAACGACGACAAGGTGGAGCTGGGTAAAAAGCTGTATATGGACAAGCGTTTGTCGAAAGACGAAACCCAAAGTTGCAACACCTGCCACAATTTGGAAACCTACGGCGTGGATAATAAACCAACTTCCGAAGGAAATAACGGAGGATTGGGAACACGGAATTCCCCCACAAGTTTCAATGCCGCCTTACATTCCGCACAGTTTTGGGATGGCCGCAACAAAGATGTTGAAGAGCAGGCCGGCGGACCGATTCTGAATCCTGTGGAAATGGAAATGCCCAATGAGCAAGCGGTAATCGACCGCGTAAAAGCCGACCCGGAATATGTGGAGCTGTTCAAAGCCGCGTTCCCGGGCGAGGAAGACCCCATCACGTACAAAAACATCACTTATGCCATTGGTGCATTTGAGCGCACATTGCTCACTCCCGCGCCATTTGACGATTACCTGGCCGGACAAAAAGACGCGCTGACACAAGAGCAAATCGAAGGCCTTAAAGAATTTATGGACGTGGGATGTACCCAATGCCATAACGGAGCGCTATTGGGTGGACAATTGTTTATGAAATTTGGAATCTATGAGCCCTATTGGGAACTTACCGGCAGCAATCCTATCGATAGCGGCAAATATGTGGTTACCCACAATGAAGCTGATTTGTTCGTTTTCAAAACACCTTCATTGCGTAACATCGCCGAAACATGGCCTTATTTCCACGACGGCAGTGTGAAAGATTTAGGAAAAGCCGTTCAGATTATGGCTAAAACCGAATTGGGTAAAGACCTTACCGACGAGCAAACACAAAAAATCGTGGCATTCCTGAAAAGTTTAACAGGAGAATTAAAATAATCGACCTTAAAACATGAATGAAATGGCCGCTTCAAATCTTCTGAGGCGGCCATTTTTATTTCTGCAAAAATTCCGTTCCTTTGCACCTCAAAATTTAAAACTACAAAATAATGGCAAGAATATTAGGAATGGGCAATGCCCTGGTAGATATGCTGATTCGGATTGACAGCGATGATCCGATTAAGGAAAACAATTTAATTAAAGGCGGTATGGAGCTGGTTGATTGGGAGATAGCTTCCAAGGTATTGAAATCGACCGAGAAATATCCGCGCGGACAGGCCGCGGGCGGCTCGGCAGCCAACACCATTAACGGTTTGGCCAAACTGGGTGTGGAAACCGGGTTTATCGGAAAAGTAGGCAAAGACGAAATCGGTGACTTTTTCAAAAGCGATATGTTCGACGCGGGCGTAAATCCGCAATTGGCCGAGAGCGACACCCCTTCGGGCGTAGCGGTCGGACTCATTAGCCCGGATGCCGAACGCACCTTTGCCACCTATCTCGGTGCGGCAGTGGAACTTTCTGCCGATGATTTGCAAGCAGGAATGTTTGAAGGCTATGATTATTTCCATATCGAAGGTTATCTGGTACAAAACTACGACTTGATTGAGCGGGCGGTAAAACTGGCAAAGGAAAACGGCCTGAAAGTTAGTCTCGACCTGGCCAGCTTTAACGTGGTGGAGGCCAATCTGGATTTTCTGAAACGCATCACAAAAGATTATGTGGACATCATCTTCGCCAATGAGGAAGAAGCCAAATCTTTTACCGGAAAAGAGCCGGAGGAAGCTATGCACGAAATAGCCGAAACAGTGGATTATGCCATAGTGAAAATCGGTAGCCGCGGCTCAATGGTAAAGCATAAAGGGGAAGTATTTACCGCAGGTGTGATAAAAGCCGACAGTATCGACACTACGGGCGCAGGCGACTTGTTTGCCTCGGGCTTTCTGTACGGACTCCACAAAAATCTGCCCCTGGGCGAAGCATTGCGTATCGGATCTGTGGTGGCCGGAAACGTAATCGAAGTACTGGGTGCCAAAATGGACGAAGAACGCTGGCAACGGATTTTTAAAATGATGGAAGCGTAAATAACGGCTTTACTCGTACCGATAACAATATCTAAGCAGGTTATACATAATGTACAACCTGCTTTTTTATTAGTTGAGAGTTCAAATCAAAGGAAATTTTCCACCCACAAAAATTCCTTTTATTTCATACTTTTTTCTATCAGATATTTTCCTATATTTACGGCCCTTTTGCAAGGACAAGCTAACATATTACAAACACAAAACATACATATTATGAAAGTTTTTCAAGCCAACGAAATTAAAAATATTGCCTTGGTTGGCGGGGCGAAAGCAGGAAAGACCACACTGGCCGAGGCCATGCTTTTCGAAGGAGGATCAATAAAACGTCGTGGTAGTGTTGATGATAAAAATACCGTGTCCGATTATCGTGAAATTGAATTGGATAAAGGACAATCGGTGGTTTCTACCATAATGCATACTGTTTATGGCGGCAAGAAAATCAACATCATCGACACCCCCGGTACTGCCGATTATGTGGGAGAGGTAGTATCTGCATTGAATGTTGCCGACACCGCACTTTTGGTGGTTGATGCACACGAAGGAGTGGATGTGGGCGTGGAAATCGGATGGCGTAACACGCAAAATCTGAATACTCCGGTAGTGTTTATTATGAACAAACTGGATCACGAAAAAGCCAATTTCGACGAAACACTGAACCAATTGCGTACCGCTTTTGGCGAAAAAGTTACCGTGGCACAATATCCCGTAAACCAAGGTCCCGATTTCGATACGGTTATCGACCTGGTTTACATGAAACAAATCAAATATCAAAAAGGCGGCGGCGATGCTGAAATCACCGACATCCCCGATTCGGAAATGGCCAAAGCCGAGGAGCTGCACGCAGCCCTGATTGAAGCTGCAGCCGAGGGTTCTGAGGAGTTGATGGAAATTTATTTCGAAAACGACACCCTGACCATCGAGCAATTACGTGAGGGTATTCGCCTGGGAATCGCCAATCGTGCCTACTTCCCGGTATTTATCACCTCAGCCAAAGAGTGTATCGGCGCCGGCCGTATTTTGGAGTTTATCAATGCCTCTGCTCCATTACCGAAGCGCCGCCCGCGCAAATCGTTAGACGGTAAAGAATTTAACAGTAATCCGGAAGATCCGACTATAATGTTCGTCTTCAAAACCGAAATTGAATCACATTTGGGAGAGGTTTCCTACTTCCGCGTTTACGGCGGTATTGTTGAGGAAGGCATGGATGTGATAAACAGCAACACCGGAAACAAGGAGCGCCTGTCGCAACTGCTGGTAAGCAACGGTAAAAACCGTGAAAAGGTATCCAAGCTTTATGCCGGTGATATCGGAGCCACCATTAAACTGAAAGATACGCACAGCAATCACACTTTGGTTGATCCTGCGCATAAAAATATCGTTCTGGAACCCATCGTTTATCCGGACCCGATTTATTCTACCGCCATCAAAGCTGAAAATTCCAGCGATGACGAAAAATTAGGTCTTGTATTGAACGAAATGCAAAAAAGCGATCCTTCGTTCCGCGTTGGTTATTCCCGCGAACTGAAACAGTTGATTATCGAAGGTATGGGTGAGCAGCATATCAATATCGCTAAATGGTATTTTGATAATGTTCACAAGATTCCCTTCAAATTCGATACTCCCAAGATTCCTTATCGCGAAACCATTACCAAGTCGGCCAAAGCCGATTACCGCCATAAGAAGCAGTCGGGAGGTTCCGGACAGTTCGGTGAAGTGCACCTGATGATTCAGCCCTATGTTGAAGGGTATAAAGACCCGAGCGATTTCAATATTCGCGGAACGGACGAGCACGAATTGCCATGGGGCGGTAAGCTGATTTTCAACAACTGTATCGTTGGTGGAGCCATTGACACCCGTTTCTTGCCCGCAATTCTGAAAGGTATTATGGAACGCATGGAAGAAGGTCCGCTGACCGGTTCTTATGCCCGCGATATCGTAGTTTATATTTACGACGGCAAGATGCACCCGGTTGATTCAAACGAGATTTCGTTTAAGCTGGCCGGACGTAACGCTTTCAGTATGGCCTTTAAAAATGCCGGACCGAAAATTATGGAGCCCATTTATGATGTAACCGTTTTGGTTCCCGAAGAAATGATGGGTAACGTAATGACCGACCTGCAGGGACGCCGTGCGATGATTATGGGTATGGAAGCCAACGGACATATGCAGCAAATTCGCGCCCGTGTACCTTTGGCCGAGATGAACCGTTACAGCACTTCATTAAGCTCATTGACCTCGGGCCGCGGTACATTCAGCATGAAGTTTGCCGAATACCAGCAAGTGCCCAGTGATGTGCAAAATGTATTGCTTAAGAAATACGAAGAAGAGCAAGCGGAGGATTAATCTGATTGCAACAAACATTATAATATTAAGGGCCTCCATAGTTTGGAGGCCTTTTTTGTTTCCGATAAATTGTTGGCCGGACTTGACTAAAAGTACAATCCAACAACAAAAAAATGTACATTTGCGGCATCAAGAAAACAGCCTGTTAAACGCGCATCAAAATGAGTGAACTGATTAAACACGAGTGTGGTATTGCCTTTATCCGACTTCTAAAACCACTGGAATTCTACCTGGCCAAATACGGAACAAGCTTTTACGGTATCAACAAAATGTACCTGTTGATGGAAAAGCAACACAACCGCGGGCAGGACGGAGCGGGTATTGCCAATATCAAACTCGATACGGAGCCCGGCATGAAATATATCGACCGTGTTCGCTCGGTGGACAATGCCCCCATCAAAGATATTTTCAGTCAGATCTATGATGAGTATGCGCGTATTCAGGACCGCGACCCATCCCTTTTGCGCGATGTGAACTGGATGAAGAGAAATGCCCATTTTACCGGTGAAGTTTTTCTCGGCCATTTACGCTACGGCACCTTTGGGGACAACAGCGTACATTATCTCCACCCCTTTATCCGCCACAACAATTGGAAAACACGAAACCTTGTGGTAGCGGGCAACTTTAACCTGACCAATGTGGATGAGCTGTTTGCCAATCTGATTGAATTAGGACAACATCCCATCGAAACATCGGATACGGTTACGGTTTTAGAGAAAATAAGCCACTTCCTGGATGAAGAAGTAGATCGTATTTATCAGTTACACAAAAATGACGTTACCAAGCGCAAGATGACCGACATCATTGCCGAGGAAATGGATTTAACCGAAATCCTGAAACGTTCTTCCAAGCGCTGGGACGGCGGATATGCCATGGCCGGGATGATTGGCCACGGTGATGCCTTTATTATGCGCGACCCCAACGGCATCCGTCCTGCTTTCTGGTATCAGGATGATGAGGTGGTGGTAGCCGCTTCGGAACGCCCGGTAATTCAAACCGCCTTTAACGTCAGCTATAAGGATATTCATGAGATTGATCCGGGCCACGCCCTGATTGTAAAGATGAACGGAGAAACCGCCCACGTAGAAATCAATAAACCCGAAGAGCGCCGTTCTTGCTCTTTTGAGCGCATCTATTTCTCCCGGGGTACCGATCGCGACATTTATAAAGAACGAAAACGCCTGGGACGCAACTTACTCCCGCAAGTGCTCAAGGCGGTAGATTACGACATTCATAATGTGGTATTCTCCTATATTCCCAACACAGCATCGGTTGCCTTCCGCGGAATGGCCGAGGCACTGGACGACTATTGCAGCGAAATCAAGCGCGACCGTATTTTGCAATTGGGCAAAAATCCCAAAGTGGAAGATATCGACACCATATTAAAACAGCAGCCGCGCATCGAAAAAATCACGGTAAAGGATGTAAAAATGCGCACCTTTATCACGCAAGACACCCAACGTGATGACCTCGTGGCACACGTTTATGATGTTACCTACGGAGCCGTGCGCGAAGGTGTGGACACCTTGGTGGTTCTGGACGATTCCATAGTGCGCGGAACCACACTTAAGCAAAGCATTTTGCGCATACTCGACCGTCTCGGCCCAAAAAAGATTATCGTAGTCAGCTCAGCCCCGCAAATCCGCTATCCCGATTGTTACGGAATTGATATGGCCAAGCTAAACGACTTTATCGCTTTTCAGGCAGCCATCGCCCTGCTGAAGGAAAAGAAAATGGAATCCATAATCAATACCGTATATAAAAAGGCATTGGCAGAAGTTCAAAAGCCGAAAGAAGAGCAGGTGAATGTAGTACGGGAAATTTATGAACCTTTTAGTGCGGAACAGGTTTCGTCAAAAATCAGCGAGCTGCTGACACCAAAAGAAATTAATGCCGAAGTGGAAATTATTTACCAAAGTATCGAGGCACTGCACGAGGCCATTCCCAACGATCGAGGCGATTGGTATTTCACCGGCAAGTACCCCACTCCCGGCGGTACAAAAGTGGTAAACCAGTCCTTTATTAATTATATCGAAGGCCGTAATGAGCGGGCTTATTAGCACAATCTGAAATTTTTTAAAATCATTTTTTGTAATATTAAAAAATAGTTTACTTTTGCAGTCCCAATTCGGGGGTATTGACCCATGGTGTAATGGTAGCACTACAGATTTTGGTTCTGCCAGTCAAGGTTCGAATCCTTGTGGGTCAACAGGGGAAAGTCCGAAAAGCATTCCCCGGTGCCAATGGCATCGACAGAAGGAGATTTGATAAGAGAGGGGACATCAGTCCCCTCTTTTTTATACCGGAACGAAAGAGATGATTAGTAAAGAAAAAGTACGGAAACTGGTGGATGAGCGTATCGAAGGTACGGACATCTTTGTTGTGGATATCGACATCAGCGCGGGCAACAATATCCGCGTAGTGATTGATGCCGACAGCGGGGTGAGTATCGAACGATGTATGTCGGTGAGCCGTAATGTGGAGCATAATCTGGATCGCGATGACGAAGATTTCTCCCTGGAAGTTACTTCTTTCGGACTCACCTCGCCTTTTGTGGTGCCCCGGCAATACAAAAAATACATCGGCCGCAAGGTGGAAGTGAAAACGGTGGATAACGAAAAGTTTTCCGGCACTTTACTGGCATTTGACGATAAAGAATTAAGTCTGAAACTGGACCTGAGCAAAAAGCAAATAAAAGCAGGTGTGGAGCCGGATGTACATATTTCCTTTGATGACATCAAGGAAACCAAAGCAGTAATAAGTTTTAAATAATATAAAAACCGAAAAAATGGACAGTCTTAAACTGATAGAATCGTTTGGAGAATTTAAGGAAGGGAAAAATATTAACCGTCCGACGATGATGCGTATTCTGGAAGAAACCTTTCGTACCACACTGTTAAAGAAATACGGTACGGATGACAACTTTGATATTATTGTTAACGTGGATAAGGGTGACCTCGAAATCTGGCGTTTCCGCGAAGTGGTGCCGGATGGCGAAGTAGAGGACGAAAACCTGCAAATCGCATATTCCGACGCCATCAAAATCGAGGACGACTTTGAAGTGGGTGAAGAGGTATCCGAAGAGGTAAAACTTACTGATTTCGGCCGCCGCGAAATTCTGACCATTCGTCAAATCCTGGCTTCTAAGATTCAAGAATTTGAGCGCGATGCCGAATTTAAGAAATACAAAGACCGTATCGGCGAAATCGTTACCGGTGAGGTATATCAAATCTGGAAAAAAGAAATTCTGGTTTTGGATGATGAAGGCATTGAGCTTATTTTACCAAAATCGGAGCAGATTCCTTCCGACTTTTTCCGCAAAGGCGATACTATCAGAGCCATTGTATTAAAAGTGGATGTGCGCAACAATAATCCGGTGATTATCCTTTCCCGTACTTCGCCGATTTTCCTGGAGCGTTTGTTCGAAATGGAAGTTCCCGAAGTATTCGACGGTTTGATTACCATCAAAAACATCGTGCGTGAGCCGGGCGAGCGTGCCAAGGTGGCGGTAGAATCTTATGACGACCGTATCGACCCCGTTGGCGCCTGTGTGGGAATGAAAGGATCTCGTATCCACGGCAT
>CAYUAN010000378.1:0-3712 GCA_964442545.1 uncultured Prolixibacteraceae bacterium
GTTTTATTTAATATTAGTTTGTTTTTGTCGCTGTTAGGGAATAGTCAATCTTTTAATGACTTACTATTTAGTTCAGATTATTCTACATATTTAAGTGATATTATCGAACAAGATTCATTTTTCATTATAACGGGAATGCAGCAGGATACATTTTCAATATGGTATATTCCCAATACTAAAAGTAGAGAGATTTACATTAAAGTAAATAAAGTAGGAGTGATTCTAGATACTTTGGTTTTCGATACAGTTGGATATAATGATATGATTCGTTTTACAATTAAAAAGGATAGCTTTTACTATTCCATTGGATACACTCAGCCATACAATGATACAAACCATATTTCTGTAATAAAGCGAGATGCTAATTTTAATTTTATTTCAAAATATATTCATCCTGGTGGAATAGTCAATTCAAATGTTATGAGCATAAATACGACATACTCTCTTAATGACTCATTATTGTTTTTAACAGGAAATTATTATAGTTATCAAGGATATTACGGTACCAAACCTTTTGTCGCATCATTTAACCTTAATACGATGCAAATGGAACGCTTCGCATCATTATTACCGGATTATATCCCGGTAAATATGCAATATGATACCATTTCTCAAACCTATAGTGTATTTGACTTTAATGGTATGGTTTATTTGTATGATAGCAGTTTTAATCTGCAAAGTGTTGACACACTGGTAATCCATGCTCCTGCATCGACTTTTCCACTAGATAATAAAATATCATACTTGAAGAATAATGATTCATTGACTATTTTTTGTGGGAGGAATGTTTCATTCTTTTATTCGAATTATCCCAATGGTATATACTCTCTTGCTAGCTTGGCTGTTTTGGTTGTTGATACAGATTTTAATGAGGTTAATCATTTTTTTTGGTATCATGATAGTATTGGCCAGATTTTTCCCTCAGAGCATCATTGTATAATAAGAAGCACTGATAATGGCTATTTTATGGGCGGTTATAGTGCAACAGCTGGGGGATTTCCTTTGGGGGTATTTGTTGTTAAAGCAGATTCAAACTTTAATACAGTATGGCAAAAGCATATTGATACTGACTCTATGCCTTATGTAAGTGATATGATAGCTACTGAGGATGGTGGGGTGTTGGTCTTATACACTTATGTAGATACTGAAGTTGGGCCGACTAAATTTAGCGCCAAACTAATAAAAATAGGCCCCAATGGAGAAGTAACTACCATCTATGAGTTTAAGAATCCCATGCGAAACTCGATAGTAAGCTTATACCCCAACCCCGCATCAAAACAGATTACTCTTGCGAGTCAGCAAGCAAAACAGAGTATTATCTCCTATACACTTTACGATATACAAGGGAAAGTGCTACAAAGCAAACAACTCAATAGCCACCAAATACAAATAGATATTGAACAGCTATCAAAGGGAGCTTATATTATTCAAGGTCGAACAACAGACGGTATAAAGTTTAGTCAAAAGTTTATAAAGGAATAAGTTTGGTAATAAGTAATTAGGGTGAATCGTTTTTCGGTTTGCCCTTTTTTCGTAATTTTACGCCTCCAATTTTATTCGGCAAATGGATATACAATCAATCAAACAAAGGTTTGGCATTATCGGTAATTCGCCTTTGCTCAACAGGGCAATCGAAATCGCCGTGCAGGTGGCGCCCACCGACCTCACCGTACTAATTACGGGCGAGAGTGGGGTGGGTAAGGAAAACTTTCCGAAAATCATCCACCAGATGAGTGCGCGCAAACACGGGAATTATATCGCGGTAAACTGCGGCGCCATTCCCGAGGGAACCATCGACTCCGAGCTTTTCGGGCACGAAAAAGGTTCGTTTACGGGAGCCCACGACAGTCGTAAAGGATATTTCGAGGTGGCCAATGGCGGGACCATTTTCCTGGACGAGGTGGCTGAGCTGCCGCTGTCCACCCAGGTACGCCTGCTGCGTGTGCTGGAGAATAAAGAGTTTATGCGTGTGGGCTCGTCCAAAGTCATCAAAACCGATGTGCGTGTGGTGGCCGCCACCAATGTAAATATCCCCGAGGCCATTGAAAAAGGAAAGTTTCGCGAAGATTTGTACTATCGTTTGAATACGGTGCCCATACACGTGCCCGCCCTGCGCGAGCGCAAAGAGGATATCGTTTTGCTCTTTCGTAAATTCGCAGCCGACTTTGCCGATAAATACCGTATGCCGACCCTCCAACTGACTGATGAGGCCCGGCAGATGATGATGAATTATCCCTGGAAAGGAAATGTTCGCCAGTTGAAAAATATTACCGAGCAAATTTCCATTATCGAGCAAGACCGGCTGATTACCCCGGAGATCTTGCGCAAATATTTGCCCGAAGATCAAAAAAGTAAATTGCCCGTGCTCTACCGCGACCAGTCGGATAGCCATTTGAGCGAACGCGACCTTTTATATAAGGTGTTGTTCGAGATGCGCCGCGATGTGAACGATCTGAAAAAGCTGGTGCGCGAGATAATGAAAGACGAGCAGATGGGTAATGTGTTGCGCAATACCAATGCCCGTATTATTCGCGATATCGATGCCGAATCGGATGTGGCGGTGCCTGTGGAACCGATAAGTGCGGCCGATGCTTTCCCAAGTGGAACACCCGCCCAGCCGGCCATTATCAGCCAGCCCGGTTACGAGCCGGTGCCGATTCAGGAATCCGAAGTGGTGGAAGAGTCGCTCAGCTTGCAGGATAAAGAAATTGAATTAATCAAGCGGGCCTTGAAAAAGCATAATGGAAAACGCAAATCGGCGGCTGCCGAGCTGGGAATTTCCGAGCGTACTTTGTACCGTAAAATAAAAGAATACAATATTTCGTAGCAAATAGCGCTTTGTAATGGTGAGAAAACTTTTGGTACTTTTTGTTTTTGTTGTAATGCTGACCGCCCCGGCCTGCGTCAGTTACTCCTTTACCGGCGCGCCCATTACCGCAAAAACCATTTCCATCGACTTTTTCCCGAACCGTGCCCGTTTGGTGAATCCAAGCCTGAGCCAGACCCTGACCGATGCCATGCGCGATAAATTTGTGAGTCAAACCCGCCTCGACCTGGTAGAGGGTGAGGCCGACCTGCATCTCGAAGGCGAAATCGTCGATTACGGAACCCGCCCTGTGGCCATCCAGGGAAACGAAACCGCCGCCCTGAACCGCCTGACCATTGTGGTCAATGTGCGCTTTACTAATAACGAACCCGGAAAAGAAAACGATTCTTTCGAGCAGAAATTTACCGGCTATGAAGATTACGATGCTGCGAAAAGTTTTACCTCGGTGGAGGATGAGTTGGTGGCCATTATTGTCGAGCGCATTGTTACGGATGTGTTTAATAAAGCATTAGTAAATTGGTAATTATGCAGCTGAACGATTTTTATACCTGTTTTGAAAAACCGGAGGCGGCGGAGCAATCCTGCATCGCCGGGCTGGAGCAATTGCTGGAGGCGCATCCTTATTTCCAGGCCGGTTGGATGCTGCTGGCCGCTTTGAAACAAAAATACCAAGCAGCGGATTATCGCGATGTGCTGGCCAAAACGGCTGCGCGCGTGTATAATCGCGAGCAACTGCACGATTATATTTACCTGATGCCCGTGCCGGAAACAATGGCACAAAGAACCGCGGAAAAAACGGCTCCGCCCAAAGTGGTAGCAGCCGAAGAAAGCCTTCCGCCCCGTCCGTTGAAAAATGAAGAGGGCAAAGAGGTGGCCGATAAGGAA
>CAYUAN010000379.1:0-5218 GCA_964442545.1 uncultured Prolixibacteraceae bacterium
GTTTTGGTGTATTTAATCAGAATTTCATCGGCTTTGGGCCCTTTTATAATTTTCCCGGTATAAATTACGGTGTCATAAGTGGAAGAACCGGTGCTGTGATTAAAAGAGGAAAGTCCTACCTCAAACCTCCAGTCTCCGGTAATGTTGTTGCGGTAGTCCATCGGTGGCAATTCCGTGCTTTTTGTGCAGGCGCTTACCAATAGCAGGCCCGTGAGTAAGAAGAGTAATATTTGAAACTTTTTCATGGCGGATTGTATTGGGTTTAAAACTCGATTCGTCCTTTTTATGGATTTGCGCAGGGGCAAGTCTCACTCAAAGATACAAAGTTATTCGATATGTTTTACTGAGTGGCTAAACTTTTTTATGTATGAGTGTAGTGGACCTTAAATATTTAGCGTGCGGCAATGTTCTTTTTAATGTTAAGAAATTAAGAGGCATTAAGGAGCGCTTGCTCTGAAAATAGAGGCACCTTAATTAAAATGTACTTTGTGGTAATCGTTATAATCCCGGTGTTGCTCTTCCTTCAGTTTGATAATCTTCTGCACGATTACAATGAAAATCTTCAGATTGTTTTGCTTCAGCCAGGCGATGGCTTTGGGATTCTCTTCCACGCCTCCCAGCAATACCAATAAAAAATCGAAATGATGATCAATCAACCATTGTTTGGCTTTTTCGTCTCCGTCCACGGCATTGCAAAAAGCAGCCAAATGATTAAATCCGTGCGTCATCAACCAGGTAAAAGCTTCTTTATCGGCTTGCAGACTGGCGGCAAAAGCGGCGAGCTCGGGATAGCCGTTTTTCAATAACCATTGATGAATTTTTACATTACGACCGATTGCTTCACCGGTTGCGATTAATATCTTCGGAGGATATTCGTACAGTTCTTTGCGTTTTCCTTTGGCCATAGTGATGAATTTTACCCTACGAAAATAATAAAAAATAAAAAAGCCATCCCAAAAAGGAATGGCTTTTTCGATATCTGTTTGCAGTGAATTATTTAGTTCCTGAATCTTCCTCAATAGCTTCATCAATCACTTTATCCAGGTCTTCTTCTTCAACAACCACTTCTTTGGTTGTTTCTTCTTCACCTTCTTCGTTAACGGTAGTCGTTGTGGTTACAGTTTCCACTGTGGCTGTTTTGCCGTCCTCATTCGGTGTTACCACTTGCTCTATGCTCACTTCTTTTTGGATTTGCGCATCAGCAGCGGCATTTACATCAGGCATAATGGCGATACTCGGCGCGATTACCAAAGCAACCACCGACATCAATTTCAGAAGAATGTTCAGCGAAGGGCCTGAGGTGTCCTTAAATGGGTCACCAACGGTATCACCTACTACGGCAGCCTTATGTGGCTCCGAACCTTTTCCGTAGGTTACGCCTTCGTACTCAAATCCCTCTTCCACCATTTTCTTGGCATTGTCCCATGCACCACCGGCATTCGACTGGAAGATAGCCATCATAACACCGCTTACGGTAACGCCGGCCAACAAACCGCCTAACATTTCGGGTCCGCCGATAAAACCAACGGCCACCGGAGTAAGTACGGCCAATACGCCCGGCAAAATCATCTCGCGGATGGAAGCGGTAGTAGAAATAGCCACACATTTTTCATATTCGGCCACGCCGTCTGCTTTATTAAATATTTCCATTTCTTCGGGTGTAGCCTTAGACAGGTCGGCATCGTATTTTTTCATAATCACCAAAGCGTCTTTCAGCGCGGGAATGGTGGTAAACTGACGGCGAACCTCCTGAATCATAGCCATAGCGGCACGTCCGACAGCACCCATAGAAAGGGCGGAAAAAACGAACGGAAGCATACCGCCCACCAGCAATCCTGCCATTACGGTTGATTGCGAAATGTCAATAGAAGAAATATTGGCTTGTTGCATAAAGGCGGAGAACAGGGCCAAAGCTGTCAGAGCAGCTGAAGCAATGGCAAATCCTTTACCAATGGCAGCAGTAGTATTTCCTACGGCATCCAGCTTGTCGGTACGCTGACGTACTTCTTTCGGCAGGTCGGCCATCTCGGCAATTCCTCCGGCATTGTCCGAAATCGGACCGTAGGCATCAACAGCCAACTGAATTCCGGTATTGGCCAGCATACCCACGGCAGCAATGGCGATACCGTATAATCCGGCAAATTTAAATGAGATGATAATTGCGGCGGCAATCAGCAAAATCGGGATGGCGGTGGACATCATTCCCACACCCAAACCGGCGATAATGTTGGTAGCAGGTCCTGTAATCGACTGACGTACAATTCCTGTTACGGGCTTGGTTCCTGTTCCGGTATAATATTCAGTGATTTTTCCAACACCCAAACCGGCCAAAAGACCTACGATGGTTGCCCAAAATACGCCCATTGACGTAAAGGTAAAGTCATTACCCGGAATCGTCCACTCGCTGGGCAAAAACCAGTCAATTAAAAAGTAGGATGCGATAATCATTAATGCGGCGGAAAGAAACTCGCCCATATTCAAAGCTTTTTGCGGGTTACCGCCTTCTTTTACTTTTACAAAGAAAGTTCCGATTACGGAAAGTATTACCCCCATTGCGGCAAGAGCCAAAGGCAGCACTATGGCACCCAATGCATATTGCCCTTCAATATTGCTGAAAGGAACAAAGAAAATAGCTCCCAAAACCATAGTGGCGATAATCGAACCTACGAAAGACTCGAACAGGTCGGCCCCCATACCGGCTACGTCTCCCACATTATCACCTACGTTATCGGCGATGGTGGCGGGGTTCAGCGGGTGGTCTTCCGGAATACCGGCTTCCACTTTTCCAACCAGGTCGGCGCCCACATCGGCGGCCTTGGTGTAAATACCACCGCCTACACGGGCAAACAATGCAATGGATGAAGCACCCAGAGAGAAACCGGAGATAACGTTCAGAATCTCGTTAATTCCGCCTGCAAAATCCATATAAGAATAAAGGATAAATAAAAGGCTGAGTCCGAGCACACCCAATGAAACCACACCGAGGCCCATAACCGAGCCGCCGGAAAAGGCAACCTCAAGAGCTTTATTCAGTGAAGTACGTGCGGCATTGGTTGTACGTACATTGGCTTTGGTAGCGATGCGCATTCCGATAAAGCCTGCAAGGCCGGACATCAAAGCACCAACTACAAAAGAGAATGCCACAAAAGCGTTGGAACCGTCTTCAGATTCTCCTTTAAAAATCAAAAGTACCGCCACAGCTAAAACAAATGCTGACAGTACTTTATATTCGGCCTTCAAAAAAGCCATTGCTCCGTCGGAAATATTCTTGGCGATTCGCGCCATCGTTTCTGTTCCGACATCTTGTTTTTTTACCCAGGATGATTTTATAAACATAAAAATCAATCCCACTAATCCCGCTAAAGGGATAAAGTATAATACACTTTCCATATTATTGATTTTAACTTTATTATTTAAGGACTCACTAGTTTTTTCCAGTGCGCAAAAATAGTTTTTTTTTATTTCGACGATACATTTATTTGGCATCTTGTTTTGCGTTTAACAAATTGAAGTTTTTTTTATTGAAATAAGCAGATTTTAATAAAATATTAATCAACATTATACCCTTAGTGCATAGATTTTCAGGGGGCTTACAATTTGATAAAATGTGCAAATAAATTTCCGGAAGGTTTTGAATAAATTTTTACTTTTAGTTTCTCAAAAATGCGGCCTTATAAAAAGCGTATTTGGCTGATTATATGTGTGGTATTCAGTTATTTAATTTAAACATATTGAGGACGGACAACTATGGGAAGGAAATTGCTTAATATTTCGGGTATATCGTCAAGCCAGACGCAAACGGGTGCTTATGCCTTGATTTTGGAGGTGAATGGCACAAACCGTCGTATTCCTATTATTATCGGCGCCTATGAAGCTCAGGCGATTGCACTGCAATTGGAAGGCCTGAAACCCTCACGTCCGTTGACACATGATCTGTTTAAGTCCTTTACCAACGCATTCAATATTTCCGTTATTGAAGTGGAAATCAATAAATTTTCCGAAGGGGTTTTTTATGCGCGTATTATTTGTTTCGATGGCGTAAACCGTGTGGAGATTGATTCCCGGACTTCAGATGCGGTGGCTTTGGCGGTGCGCTATAATTGTCCGATTTATTGTGATGATAAAGTTATCGAGCAAACGGCCATTGTGATGGAAGAGGATGAACCGGAAGAGGATGATTTCTCTATGGATGACAGTTTGTCGGGCGCGAAAAAAGGCGTCGTATCCAAAGGGGCGCAGTTGTCGATTGAAGAGCTGGAGGAGTTACTGCAAAAAATGGTTGAAGAAGAAAATTATGAGGAGGCGTCGCGTATCCGGGATGAGATTAACCGCATGAAAAACAAAAAATAGTTTATGAGCATAAAACTTAGACTTATCTTGATGAATTTTCTCCAGTTTTTTATCTGGGGAGCCTGGTTGATTACAGTCGGGGGATATTGGTTTCAAAACAAACATTGGTCGGGTGCTGAATTCGGGGCGATTTTTTCTACTATGGGAATTGCCTCTCTTTTTATGCCGGCCATCGCGGGTATTATTGCCGACCGTTGGATTAATGCCGAAAAGCTTTTGGGCCTGTTTCATATCGCAGGCGCGGTGATATTGGCTTCTTTGCCATTGGTGAACGACCCGACCACCTTTTTCTGGGTGCTCTTGCTTAACATGATTTTTTATATGCCCACCATCTCCCTCTCAATTACCGTGGCCTATTCGGCCTTGAACGGCGCGGGGCTGGATGTGGTGAAAAATTATCCGCCCATCAGGGTATGGGGAACTATCGGCTTTATTGTGGCTATGTGGACGGTGAGTTTGCTGAAGATTGAGACTTCCGCCCTGCAGTTTTATGTGGCATCGGCGGCCGCGCTTACCTTGGGAATATATTCGTTTACCTTGCCCAAATGCGCCGTAAGCAAGGGCGGAGGAAGCAGGACACTGGTGGAGTCACTGGGTTTGAAGGCATTTACGCTGTTCAAAAACCGTAAAATGGCTTTATTCTTTATTTTCTCCATGTTGTTGGGCGCGTCCCTGCAATTAACCAATGCCTATGGCGATACGTTCTTGCACGATTTCGCCAAGGTGGATGCATATAAGGATTTATTGGTTATCGAATATCCCGCCATTGTGATGTCGATTTCCCAAATGTCGGAAACCCTCTTTATTTTGGCGATACCTTTTTTCTTGAAACGCTTCGGAATAAAGAAGGTGATGCTGATGAGTATGG
>CAYUAN010000380.1:0-4523 GCA_964442545.1 uncultured Prolixibacteraceae bacterium
CCGGTTGTAAATCAAAATATCATCTTCCTGCTGATATTCCGTAATATTTTGCTTGGCTTTTTTATAATCCAAAAAAGAAACATAATGATCAAGATGCTCCTCAAAAATGTTCAAAAAAACGGCAATATGCGGTGAATGTGAAACAAACTCCAATTGATGGGACGAGAGTTCATATATAATCCAAGTATCCGCTTCGATTTTATCAATGCAATCGAAGGCCGGCTTGCCGATATTCCCGACCAGCACTGATTTTAGCCCGTTTTCTTCGAACAGGTGATGCAGCAAACTCACTGTTGTGCTTTTGCCTTTTGTTCCCGTAACTCCGATTATCTGATCGTGAAATAGATTGATAAACAAATCGGTTTGGGAGGTAATTTGCTGATGCGGCAACACCTGATATTCTTTAAAACTAATCCCCGGCGATTTGAATACCATATCGTAAAGCGAGAGGGCTTTCATATGTCCATCACCAAGCACCCAGGAAAGATAGGGATCATCCTGCAACTCTTTTTCGCGGGCAATGGCGGTATTGCGGTCCGAAATACAAATTTCAAGTTTCGGAAAAAAATTCCGCAGTAAACGGTAGGTGGAACGGCCTTCTTTACCAAATCCCAGAATCAACAATTTACGGTTGCCGATAAAACGGGCTACTTCTTCTTTAATGTTGCGCATGATTTCAAACCTAATTAGCGATAAATTAATTTACTCCTAAAGCCTCGAAAAGTAATTTTTGATAATGCTCCTCGAGAAAATGTTTTTGCTCAATCCGCTTTAACAAATCTTCGCGATTTAAGTTATCGCAGAATTTGAACAGCAACGAATTTACAAATTTTTGCAACAAAAAGGGAAGATTTTCCGCATTATAAAAATCCAACGCCATGCACAAAGCGGCATTTACTTCATCCACAGTACCCACACATTCAAAAGGTTTTACATCGGCAAGGCCGGTCAATTCATCGAAATAGGTTTCCAATTCGGGATCGTCCAGCAGGTTGTTTCCATAAATTTTTACCAGCTCATCGGGTGCGATAAAGGGCGAGAGAATAATAAAGGTGAACAAACATTTAGAACATTTTCCGCACCATATATTTTGTTTACTGCCGGCATTGCATGACTTGAACTCGTAAAAATACTGCGGGCTTTTGGCAAAAAGAGAAGCAATCTGCAATTCACTGATAGGCCGCAATAAGCTGAAATATTCGATATCCTTGGTTAAGAAGCTATGCACATAATCGCGAAAGTCGGTTTCAAATTCCAAAGACTTGGAGTACTGATGATTCACATCGGTGCCGATTACCGTGGACTCATTGGCACTGCTTTCGTTGGACAGTGCGATATATTTTTTTCGGGCCAGGGCGGCCGCCAAAACGGTGACAAAACCCAGAAGTGCCGAAAAAGGCGTATGGCCGTTCAGATAACCTTGCGCATTCAGTTCCAGAAGTTTCTTATCCAAAGTGCGCTTTACTACAATGGTGCGCTCTTCGAAACCCGCGATATTTGCCGTGGTGGTACTCGCCCCGCGCGGATTCATAATCAGCGCCAGATTATCTCCGGAATCGTTTTTCAGCAATTCCAGACTCACCACACTGTCTTTGCCCCCACCCACGGGAATAATGGTTCCGGCTTCGGTTTCCACCTTAAAAAAGGGCAGTTCCCGCTTCGATGTACTGCTGATTTCCATAAAGTCGTCCATGGAAGTTTCAATGGAATTGAGGTAGAAAAACTCACCCAAGCCATGGTAGTAAATCTTTTTCCAGAATGCCTTTTGATCTTCATTCAAATTAAAATCACGGATTACCACTTTGGGTGGACAAATCGCTTTCCAATAGCTAATTAATTCCACCATCCCGATATGGAAAATCATCGACTCCAAGGCATCCTTCGTCAGATGTTTGTGTTGCAAAAAATCCTGCCTGGGTATTTTTATAGTGGGGTGAAATTCTACAAAATCATCAATCCGGAAATTGAAGCGAATGGAAAGTTCCTCCGCATAAAATTCGTATTCAAACCCTTCGTAATAAAAAGTGGAAAATTGCTGCCGCAGGGCATGGTATTTATCATGATTGTTTTGGACGGGCATATTCTGAATTATTATTATCTTTACAATAAGTTTACTAAGCTGTAAACCGCAACAAATGTACGGATTTAAGGCCAAATAGGTAAACAATTAACAGAAAGCCAATGAGTCGAATTGATAAAATACTGGATTTTAAGCCAACGGGATTAGCGATACAAAAAGGGCGGCTGCTGTTGTCGGAGCCTTTTCTGAAGGATTATTTTTTTAAACGCAGCGTGATACTGATGCTGGAACACGATGAACACGGTTCGATGGGCATGATTATTAATCGTGAGACGGAATATACCATCAGCGATTTGGTGGACGGTTTTCCCGAATTCGATTCCAAAGTATTTATCGGCGGGCCGGTTTCCACCGAAAATATCTTTATCCTGCACCGCAAGGGTGAGCTGATTAACGCAAGTCAGGAAATTCTGCCCGGAATATACTGGGGCGGTGACTTTGAACAAATCAAAGAATTGATTAAGCTGGGTGTATTGAAAAACACTGACTTACGATTCTATCTGGGTTATTCGGGCTGGTCGGCCAATCAGCTGGATAACGAATTGAAAGAGAACTCCTGGATTGTGGCTGAGGCCAAAAACGAATATCTTTTCGCCAATCAACCCAAAGACCTCTGGAAGAATATTCTGGAGCAATACGGCGATACTTATGAGTTGTGGATTAACTTTCCGGTGGATCCGCAATCGAACTAATGCTTGTGTCGCTTTATGCAAGCTCCCGGATACTACGAATACATTCAACAATACTTATGGATATTTTATGCCGCGGGACTAATATTTCCGGCGGCTTTGGTGCTTTTCGAAACGAAAAAGTATCGTAAGGGAAGTATGCTTTTATTGTTCCTGGGCGGATTCGCTTTATATAGTTTTATGGCGCTGTCCGATCCGTTTTTGCACGATTGGGACGAGCAATACCACGCTTTGGTAGCTAAAAATATGGGTGCTCACTTTTTCCTGCCGACGCTTATCGAAGCACCTGTATTTGCGGATACCAACACATCCTTTAGCCACGACCTGTGGACCAAATCGCATATCTGGTTGCACAAACAACCATTTTTCCTGTGGCAGATGGCCCTTAGCATGAAAATTTTCGGAACGAATATTTACGCCATGCGTCTGCCTTCGGTTTTGATGGCCGCTCTCCTGCCCTTATTGTTGGTGCGTATGGGAAAAATTTTACGCGACGAACGCACGGGCTTTTATGCCGGGCTGCTTTTTCTTTCCGCTCACTTTATGCTGCGCCTGGTTTCCGGGCGACTGAACACCGACCATAATGATGTGGCCTTTATTTTCTATGTTACGGCATCGTTTTGGGCCTGGTTTGAATATCAACATTCCGGTAAAAAGCGTTGGCTCTTACTGATCGGGCTGTTTAGCGGTATCGCCATACTGACCAAATGGATGACGGGATTGATTGTTTATGCCGGATGGGGACTTAGCGTGCTGGCCGACAAAAACAAACGCACGGATTGGCTGGCACACAAGCAGATGCTTATTTCCCTGCTTATTACGGCAGCGGTGGTTCTTCCCTGGCAGATGTATATTCTTTGGCGTTGGCCGGACCTGGCGCGCTTTGAATATGCCCATTCGAGCCGGCACTTTTTGCATACTATGGAAGGCCACGGGGGTGATATGTTCTACCACTGGAATATCTGGGATTTTATGTTGGCACCGTATTTTAATTACATCGCTTTAATCGCTTTGACGGCCTTTGCTTTTCTTAAAATTAAAAGGAATTATAAAATCGCTTTGATTTCCTGGATTGTGCTGATCTTTACTTTCTTCAGCCTGGCGGCCACCAAAATGCCTGCTTTTACAATGACCATAGTTCCGGTACTCTATCTTGTTTTGGCCACGGTTTTAACCGCAATACTTTCCCTTTTGCGTTTTAGCAAATTTGCATACCGCTTGCTGCCTCCGATAATTATATCCGTTATTTTTATCTGGCTGTTTAGTTTCAACGAAATATTTAATCGACCCAAATCGCATACGGAGCAATGGAAAAAGACTTATGCGCGCACTTTGGTTTATCGGGAATTGGGGGTAAATGACCAGGACGATAAATCAGTCTATATCAATTTCCCCTATCATGATGATATTGTGTTTTTGTTTGAAACGGGAAAGCCGGCTTTGAAAGATATTCCCGAAAATGACAGGATAGAAAACTTGAAGCAAAGCTACCGGATTTATGTGTTCGATGACGGGAGTCTGCCGGATTATATCGAAGGCGATTCCTTGATTGTAAAGATTAAAACACCGATTTTTAACTAAAGAGTTTTCTATGGGATGGGTACGCGAATAGCGCGGACTTCAATTTTTACGAATGTTTACCACGGATTGTACGAATGTTCACGAATTTGCAATATTCCACAGTGGAACACAGTGTACACACAGAGTTACGCAGTGAAACAAACAAAACATAGCGATAATGTTTTCTTTTTTTT
>CAYUAN010000381.1:0-1649 GCA_964442545.1 uncultured Prolixibacteraceae bacterium
CTCAAACAACTGGGCCATTGCGGGCAAACGTTCAAAATCAGGGCGCAGCCTTCTGGCCAACGATACCCATATTAAATACGGGCAGCCCTCTGTTTGGTTTGAAGACTATCTGGAATATCCCGACAACAGTATCTATGGTTATTTTTTGGCCGGGATTCCCTTCCCGATTATGGGGCATAATAATCATCTGGGTTGGGGACTGACCATTTTCCCTGTGGACAATATGGACCTTTATGCCGAAACACAGAATCCGGATAATGCAGAGCAATACAAAGTCGGCGGACAGTGGAAAAATTATGAAACCCGCAAGGAAGTGATTAAAATAAAAGGGCAGGAAGACGTGATTTATAATCTTCGTATCACAAGGCACGGCCCGGTGCTGAACGATGCCTTTGAAGACATTGCCCGGAGTTCGGATGAACCCGTAAGTTTGTGGTGGGTATTGAATAAAATTGATACCCGCGCCATGCAGGCTACCTACAAAATGATGCATGCCAAAGATTTGCAAAGCTTCGAAAAAGCGATGCCCGATATCGACATTCTGGGATTGAATGTGGTTTATGCCGATCACCAAAACAATATCGCCTGGTGGGCCTGTGCCAGGATTCCCAAACGGCCCAAAGGATTTAACGGCAAACGCTATATTGACGGGGCTTCCGACAGCCTCGACCTGACACAATTTTATGATTTCAGTCAAAACCCGCATAGCCTCAATCCTGAATGCGGCTATATTGTTACCGCCAATAACGCCCCCGAATATGATAGCGGCACTTACGCTTTTCCCGGTTATTACGCTCCGGGCTACCGCGCAAAGCGGATTGGGCAATTAATTCGCGAACAGGAAAAATGGGATGTGGAAAGCATGAAAAACATTCAGCTGGATGTACATTCGGAGCGGGATATGGAATTGGCGCGCCTGATTTATTCCGAAGCGAAAATCGCCGATGAAGATTTACCGATGATGGAAGTGCTGGACGCCTGGGACGGGAACTACGACAAAAGCTCTAAAGGAGCCGTGATTTTCAGTCGTTTATTGTATTTTATCTTAAAAGACGCGATGGAGGATGAATTGGGCGAGGAAGCATTCAAGCAACTAAAAACCACTTACGTTTTGCGTGGCCATATCGAAAATCTGATATACAATAATAATTCGCCCTGGTGGGATAATATACAAACCGAAGCCCGGGAAAGCCGTGCGGATATCTTCACCCGGGCTGTCGCCCAAACGCGTGCTTCGCTTTACAGCCAACTGACACCGGATATGGAGTCCTGGGCCTGGGGCCATGTGCATCAACTGGAATTTGAACATCCGATTGGCCGCAAAAAACCATTTGATAAGGTGTTTAATCTCGGCCCCTACCCGATGCCCGGCAGCAACGAGGTGGTGGACAAAGAAAGTTTTGCCTACTCCGACGATGCACTATATAAGGTGCATTCCGGTCCGGCTATGCGTCTGCTGATGGATTTCGGAAATACGCATGCCGCCATTGGCATTATTCCCACAGGGCAATCGGGCAATTTTATGAGTCCGCACTATAGCGATCAGGTAAATCTGTATATTAACGGAGCCTATCGCCCGCATATTAACCGTAAAGAGGAATTGCACAACGCAGGAAGCCGCAGGGTGTGGTTTTTGCCTTAATCGTTAA
>CAYUAN010000382.1:0-5184 GCA_964442545.1 uncultured Prolixibacteraceae bacterium
CATTTTGCGTACCGTAAGCCAGTCCATCAACATTTCGCCTTTATGACTTTTTGAGGGAATCAGAAACAAAGGCAAGGACATCATAATGGCCACCGTGCCGTCGTTCAGGTATTTAGGATAGGGAAACAGCGAGCCCCAACCGCTAAAATGAAAACTTCCGATATCAATAGCCGAACGGGTCATCCACAATATTGCCGTGGAAATAAAGATCATAAATACCAAACGTTCTTCATAAGTGGGCTTTCCGAGTTTGGCATACTCGGCACGAAAATCCACATTAGCGCCCTGATCCCACAATTTGCTTTGGCCGCGGGCGAACATCAAATACAAAACCACATAAATGGCAATAAACATTACCGCGGTCATCGGTAAGGCGAAAACCATCCATTGAGAAAAACTTATTTCCGGTAATTCCGGGAAATTGATATGATAGATTTGCGCGAAAATAGGATTGGGCGGTGTGCCGATTAAGGTAGCAATACCGCCGATGGAAGAGCTGTAGGCCACGCCCAGCAACAAACCCACGGCATATTTATGGAGTTTCGCCTCCCCATATAATTCTTCCAGATTTCCTAAAACGGACAGAAGAATCGGGAGCATCATCATAGTAGTGGCCGTATTGGATATCCACATGGACAGAAAGGCCGTGGCCAGCATAAAGCCCAGTAGAATCTTAGCCGGACTTGTCCCCGTTTGAATCAGAATTTTCAACGCGATCCGTTTATGCAAATTCCACTTTTGCAAAGCCAAAGCGATTACAAAACCACCGATAAAGAGAAAGATGATATGGTTGTAATAGGTGGACGAAACCGTTTTGCCGTCCATAATACCCAAAAACGGAAAGAGCACTACGGGCAATAGCGCGGTGATTGCCAAAGGCGTTACTTCGGTAATCCACCACACGGCCATCAGCAAGGCAACCGCGGCCATATTATTGGCTGCCGTACTTGCCGCCAGTGGCTGAAAAATTATAATTAAAGCGGCAATTAAGGGCGTAGCTACAAATGCTACAAAAGATTTGGGTTTCATAATTCGATTTTTGCTACCGATTCCCAAATTTAAGAAAAAAGTAAAGCAAAATAAAGACATAAAAAAAGCCGGCATGATGCCGGCTCTTATATTTAGTGTCTTTTAGCTAAAATTACTTTTTAGCATCATATCCCTTACGGGTTGAGTAGTTAATCTTCAGGGCATTTGCCTTACGCAGCTCTTGCTTCACATCCGTAACAATTCCCATCTTGGCATCCGCATCAACCTTCATAGAGATCATATGCTTTTTACGCTTGTATTCGGGAATCTTGGTGAGTTTCTCCTCCACATAACCGCGGATTTCAGAAACTTCAGCAAAAGCATCGTTTAACTGAATACGGTCTTCATCTCCCCATTTCTTTTGCAAAGCTTTCGTCGGTTTTCCGATATAAATAAAGCTTACCAAAGATTTATCTTCCAGCTTTTGCACTTCGGAAGCATCAGGCGCTTTTACCTGTACGATAAGCGTTACCTCACGCATTACCGTTGCCACCATAAAGAAGAACAACAGCATAAAGATGATATCGGGCAATGATGCCGTAGAAATTGCAGGCAATTTCTTCTTTCCGTCTTTTTTAAACTTACTCATTACTTGTTTCCTCCAAAATCTGCCGGTTCTGCTTCTGAGATTGCCATCGGAACTGCTTTTTGGATTTGCTTGGCGGCATCCTCGTCTTTCTCGAGAAGCTCCTTAAAGCTTAATCCGTAATATTGTTGGGCAAGTTCGTCACGCAATTCACGAACGGCACCGGCCAGCTCGTTTTGAACATGAATATAAATCTTATAGGATGTTCCCCGGTCATTCTGCATCGAGATAATCCCTTTGGATTTATGATAGAGCACCTTCCGACCTTTAATATCCAGTTCCATTTCCTCTGTTTCGGGGAATTTCGGATTATCCGGATAATGCGGACGCAAGAACTCCTTCACATCATCACGCAGGGTTTTGATGCTTCCGGGCTCGCCGTTTACCAGAATCATGTCGGCCGAGTTAATCAACACCGTATAAATATTACGCTGATTGATCTTGGGCGGCTCAACATTGTCCTGCAATGGTGGAGGGAGCTTTCGCACGATACCCGAATCCACATCCATGGTGGTGGTCACCAGGAAGAAAATCAGGAGCAAGAAAGCGATATCCGCCATTGATCCGGCACTTATTTCAGGTGTTTCACGAATCATTTTTTACTTCATTTTAAGTATCATCTTATACACTCCGGAACCGATAACCGATAAAATGGCTAAAGAACCCAGGATATACACATATATTATCAGAGAACCGATAATTTTCGATTCTTCGCTGCTAATTTGAAATTTCTCATATACGGGAGCATCGGTGTTTCCTGACGCCATAACATAAGAGAGGAAATAAATTCCGCCCAGAATGGCCAGACTGATTAATGCTCTAACAGCAGCTTTGGGGTCCATGATCATGTACCGGATTGCGAAAAGCAATACCGATGCGACACCAAGAACTATCAATGCTACAGCTATACCGAAATATGGATCTAATAATTTAGCAGCTAAAGCAGGACTTGTCTCCAAATCATCAGCATTCCATATTACCAGGGCCGTGAATACAGCACCTGCAGCCATAATAAGGATGGTGATAATCTTCGTTACTTTAACAATCATATTATCCATAAGGCGGTTTACTTTTTATTTGCTGCTAAAATATCCATAAATGAGATTGAGCTGTCTTCCATATCATTCACCAAGCTATCTACTTTAGAGATAAGATAGTTGTAGAAGATTTGAAGAATAATAGCTACAATCAAACCAAATACTGTGGTCAAAAGGGCCACTTTAATACCGGAAGCCACAACGGTCGGGTTGATATCACCGGCTTTCTCAATCATATCGAAGGCCTGAATCATACCGATTACCGTACCCATAAATCCAAGCATGGGAGCCAGGGCGATAAAGAGTGAAATCCATGACAAACCTTTTTCCAGTTTACCCATTTGCACGCTACCATAAGCGATAATGGATTTTTCAACTGCATCGAGGCCCTCATCGTATTTCATCAAACCTTGATAGAAAATACTGGCAACAGGTCCGCTGGTATCACGGCATACATCTTTTGCAGCTTCTACACCACCGCTCTTCAGTGAAGATTCAACCTCTTCCAGAAGCTTGCGTGTGTTAGTGGTTGCAAGATTCAAATAAATAATACGCTCAATTACCAGGGCCAAACCCAGAATTAATGCTAAAAGTACTGTTGACATAAATCCGGCAGAACCTTCGATAAAGTATCTTTTCAATACCTGGTGGAAAGTTTCTGTCGGCTCTGCAGCCTCAGCATCATCAGCAACCACTTCCTCTGTATCTGCTACAGCTACTTCTTCTTCAACTGCTGTTGTATCTTCAGCAACTGCTGTAGTGTCGGTTGTTGCTTCAACCTGTTCTTCTCCTGCTGCATTGTCTTGAGCAAAAGCTTGATTAATGGGGCCAAAACTTAACATGGCCATCATCGTCAGTAACGCAAAAAGTTTTTTCATGACTTGTGTTATTGATTTAATTTACTAAACGTTAATATTCAAAATTTAATTATATTGCTCGTAAAATGAGTTTCTTATGTTTGTCGTTCTCCGGATTTACGCGGAGAGAGAGGGATTCGAACCCTCGATACACTTTCGTGTATACACGCTTTCCAGGCGTGCCTCTTCAGCCACTCGAGCACCTCTCCAAAATCAGTGGGCTAAAGTACAAAATTATTCCATATGCAAACATATCTAAAATTCTAATTAGGTTTTCCCTGTGCTTTTTATAATTTCTTAACGAACCATAAATATATAGTATTGTATATCTGTCAACAATCTGCAGGTGGTTTGTTTACTCCAGTTAAGGCTTCTTATTTATTCAATTTGGAATCGGTTTAAACTGACTATTGCCGTTTTCGGCATTGGTTATCCTAACTGCTTAATAATTTATTCATTATATATTTGGCTCCGAAAACTATCTATATTTTTAGCTATTTAAAAGGGGGGTGCTTTGGAAAAATGCTTTAACTTTGTATGCCCCGAAATTATCGGGGATTTGAATTAATAAGGAATAACATTAAATAAATCAAACATTTATACTTATGAAAAAAACTTTACTTCTTTTATTTATGCTTGCTTTTAGCGGCATTATTATGGCCCAAAATCAGATTTTTATATCTGAATATGTAGAAGGCAGCGGAAACAATCGCGCACTGGAGTTATATAACCCGACTAATAATCCCGTAGTTTTACAGGATAGTGGATATCAACTCGTACGCTATTCTAATGGAAGTCCAAATAAGCTTCCTATTTACACCGTAGATATAACTGGTACTATTCCCGCACACGGAACATGGGTGGCTGTATCTGACAAACGCGATCCGGCCGGTACCGGATACGATACGATGGTGGACCCTGCATTACAGGCAAAAGCAGACACATTCCTCTGCCCTGTGTACACTGTTAACAAGATGTTTTACTTCAATGGTAATGATGCTGTTACCATAGAACTTCCAAATGGCACTTATATTGACATCATCGGTGAGATTGGCTATGACCCGGGACTTTCCTGGACAATGGATGCCAATGCAGGATATGGTTCTGCCGGAGGCGCACGCTGGTGGACTCGTAATCACACTCTGATTAGAAAGCCCGGAATTACAGGCCTCTCCACAAATCCCTCACCTTTTATTGTTGCTACGGAATGGGATTCATTACCAATTAATACTTTTGATCATTTAGGTTCTCATCAATTTACTGTTGGAATTAAAGAAATTAAGAAGTCAAATAATGCCTTCTTCTATCCCAACCCTTCTACAGGTGGTTGGTTTATGGTAAAAGGAACCGAGATTATTAACTCGGTAGAAATTATGAACGTAATCGGCCAAACTGTTGCTTATCTGGAAAATCCCGCACAACGCGGTGATATGAAAATAAGTACGGAAAATATGCCCGAGGGAGTATATATGGTGCGAATTAACTTTGCCGACAATTCTTCCATTATTAAAAAAATAATCATTAAGTAAGCTATCAAGAATAGCGGACAAAAACCCTCCTAAGAATATTACGGAGGGTTTTTTGTCTGCATTTGCATTTTCACATAACACATATTAATATGATGAGAAATATTACGCTTTTAGCCATTTTCCTGATTATTTCGGGTTTTGGATAT
>CAYUAN010000383.1:0-7675 GCA_964442545.1 uncultured Prolixibacteraceae bacterium
GAAGAGGTTAAAGATCAAAAAGTACGGACTGCTTTTTTTCAGGTAGGTGACACAAAAATCGAGTTGCTCGAATCTACCGACCCGGAAGGCCCGATCGGAAAATTTGTGGCCAAAAAAGGCCCCGGGATGCACCATATTGCCTTTGCCGTGGATAATGCCGACCGGGCACTGAAAGATGCGGAGGAGAAAGGTGTTCGGTTGATTGATAAGAAAAGCCGCAAAGGAGCGGAAGGCTTAAATATCGGCTTTTTACATCCCAAATCCACCTTTGGTGTGCTGACCGAATTGTGCAGTAAAGAATAATCGCTTGCTGTTTGAAAATACTGACCGTCATTTGCACTCCTTTTCTTTCATACATTTAAAACTAAATCTTACTTTTGCCCCCATGGAAATAGTTGTTAGCGGAATCCGGCCTACCGGAAATTTACATTTGGGAAATTATTTTGGTGCAGTACGAAATTTTCTGCGCATGCAGGAAACACATAAGTGCTACTTTTTTATTGCCGATTATCACTCACTTACCACGCATCCTACTCCGGAAGATTTGCATGGCAATGTGAAGCAGGTGTTGGTGGAATATCTGGCGGCCGGGCTCGATCCCGACAAGGCCACTTTGTATGTGCAAAGCGATGTGCCCGAAACCACGGAATTGTATCTGTTGCTAAATATGAACGCCTATGTGGGCGAGCTGCAGCGGGTAACTTCGTTTAAGGATAAGGTACGCAAGCAGCCCGAAAACGTAAACGCCGGATTGCTGACTTATCCCACCCTGATGGCGGCCGATGTGTTGCTGCACAAAGCCACTAAAGTGCCGGTGGGCAAAGATCAGGAGCAAAACCTGGAAATGATTCGCACCTTCGGGCGCCGGTTTAACCGGATGTATAAGCAGGAATATTTTCCCATTCCCACGGCTTATAATTTTGGCGAGACATTGGTTAAGGTTCCCGGCCTGGACGGTACCGGAAAGATGGGAAAATCGGAAGGTGCCGCCAATGCCATCTACCTGAATGACGAGCCCAAGGCGATTCAGAAAAAGGTAATGCGCGCGGTAACCGATGCCGGCCCGACGCAAATGAACCAGGAGAAACCCGAGGTGATTCAAAACCTGTTTACCTTGATGAGCATCGTTTCGGAGCCGGAGGTGGTAGCGCATTTCGATGAGTTGTATAACAAATGTGAAATCCGCTACGGCGATATGAAAAAGCAGTTGGCCGCCGATATGATTGCCTTTACGGAACCTATTCGCGCGCGCATTAAGGAGCTGCAATCGGATGACGCCTATCTGTCGAAAGTGGTTCGCGAGGGTGCCGAGAAAGCCCGTGAAAGCGCGATTAAAACCATGAAAGAGGTGCGGGAGATTATCGGCTTCCGTCCGTTCTGATAAATTTTTTCGCGGCAGAAGCAGGCCGGGGAATCGCATTATTCCCTACCTTTGACTTATGCCAAAACAAAACTTCAAAAAAGACCGGCAGTACATTAAGTTTTGCGCCTATGGTTTTCTGAAAAACCTGCGGCTGTTCGAGCCTTTTTTGATTTTATTTTTCCTTGAAGCGGGCTTGAGTTTTTTGGAAATCGGGCTATTGTATTCCGTGCGGGAGATGATGCGCAATTTACTGGAAATGCCTGCCGGAATTTTGGCCGATTCGCTGGGCCGCCGCAGGACCATGATCAGCTCATTCAGTTTCTACATTATTTCTTTTGTCAGCTTTTATTTTTCCGCTACCTACCACTGGTTTATGGTGGCCATGGTGTTTTTCGCCCTGGGCGATGCATTCCGTACGGGAACGCATAAGGCGATGATTTTCGATTACCTGAAAATCAAAGGATGGCAGGATCAAAAAGTGCATTACTACGGACACACCCGTTCCTGGTCGCAATTGGGTTCCGCGCTCTCGGCATTGATTGCCGGAGCATTGGTTTTTTTTAGCGACAGCTTCCGGCTGATTTTTATTTTCTCCACCATCCCTTATGTGCTTGATTTAATCAATATCGCCACCTATCCCAAGGTTTTGGACGGCGCACGTGCCCAATTGAGCGTTAAGGAATTAATGCGCAGCATGGGCAGTGTGCTAACGGATTTTTGGGAGGCGTTTACGCGTATGCGTACCTTGAAAGCATTGGTCAACCTGTCGATGCACTCGGGCTATTACCGCAGCATAAAAGATTATTTACAAAAATTTATTGAAGCTCTGGCGCTCAGCTTGCCCCTGATGCTGGCCTATAACGATAAGCAACGCGCGGCTGTATTGGTGGGCGTAATCTATTTTTTTATCTTCCTGCTTAGCTCCCGCGCTTCGCGTTTTTCCGGAAAATTCGCTTCCATGTTCCGGTATCTGAGCGTTCCCTTAAATTTCAGTTTGGTGCTGAGCTTAAGCTTCGGGCTGCTAAGCGGCCTGCTGTATGCCAACGGACAGATGGTGTGGAGCATACTGTTTTTTGTTTTGGTTTTCCTGATACAGAATCTGCGTATGCCCATCGGCATTTCTTATGTAACGGAGATTATCGACAAAGACATACTGGCCACGGTATTATCCGCCGAATCGCAAACACATTCCATTATTACGGCTTTGCTGGCGCCGCTTATCGGTTATCTGGCGGATAGTTATGGTTTGGGATATGCGCTGGCGATGGTCAGCGGTTTGCTGTTGGTATTATTGCCCCTGGTATGGTTGGGAAAGCGGGGAAAAGAGATTTAAGTTTTGACCGGAAAATTTCCCGTTATAAAAATTACAAATTGTTAAAAATTACTATCAATAGCCGGAATGGTATTGTCGAACCGTCAAAAAAAACTACCTTTGCCTCGCTGTGAAAAACAGCGGTAAATACTTTTTATCGTATTAAATTTCAACGGATAATGAAAAACATACTTGTAATAGGATGTGCCGGACAAATCGGTACGGAACTTACCCTCGCGCTACGAAAAATTTACGGGAATGACCATGTTATAGCCACCGATATAAAAACAGCGCCCGATGTGATTTTAAACAGCGGGCCGTTCGAAACTCTGGATGTTTTGGACCGTGATCGCCTGCGGGAAATTGTACAAAAATATTCCATTGACGGCATTATCAATCTGGCAGCCATATTATCCGCCGTTGGCGAGGAGCGTCCGATGCTGGCCTGGAATGTAAATATGAACGGACTGTTGAATGTGCTGGAAGTGGCACGCGAAGAAAATATTGACCGTGTGCTTACACCCAGTTCCATTGCCGCCTTCGGGCCGGAGACTCCGCGCGACAATACGCCGCAGGAAACGGTTCTGCGGCCGAAAACCATGTACGGCATAACCAAGGTTGCCGGCGAATTGCTGGGCGATTATTATGTGCATAAATACGGAATGGATGTGCGCGGATTGCGTTATCCGGGTATTATCAGCCACGAAACCCTGCCGGGCGGAGGCACCACCGATTATGCCGTGGCTATTTATTACGACGCGATTAAGTACGGTAAATATACCAGCTTTGTGCGCGAAGATACCATGCTTCCGATGATGTATATGCCCGACTGCCTGGACGCCACGATTCAGCTCTTCCATGCCGACAAAAGCAAATTGAAGCATCATAGCGACTTCAATCTGGCGGCGATGAGCTTTGATGTAAAGGAGCTGGCCGATTCCATTAAAAAATATATTCCGGAATTTGAAATCGAATACAAACCTGATTTCCGTCAGGCGATAGCCGATACCTGGCCGCGCAGCATTGACGACAGCGCCGCCCGTGAGGAATGGGGCTGGGAGCCCAAATACGACCTGGACGCCATGACACAGGATATGTTAAAGCATATCCGGGAAAAATATGAGAAAGGTTTATTTTAAGAAAAGAAATCGCAAAGGAAAATCCTGCATAAAATAACGATGCGGGATTTTTTATTTTATTACGTGATTGGGGATTGTGTGGTGGTGGTGCCATCGGTAATCCATACAGAGCTGCCCGGCTCAGTCACGGTGTGGCTCCAAGACACGCCGTGACTTGCCTGGGCACTGCCACCAAAACCATTATACCTATGCCCATAAGCAGCAGCACTGCTGTTTGTGGTTGGTTCTGTATGTGGTATTCTTTGGTTCATTTGGTTTCTGGTTTTATAAGTGCACCAATATTAGTGTACTTTATATGTTATTCATTTGTAGGCTGCAATTCACGGAGCAGCGGGGATAAATTAGAAGAACTAATCAATATTTGACTTGATTCTATCTAAATCGATTGTTTCAGTCTTAATAATTTTAGACTTTCCTCTTTTTAAATTTCTTCTTGAATGCTTTTCAATTATCAACTTAGAATTACATAGCTCAATTGATAGGTATTGTTTGTCGTCACACGTACCCACACCAGTGCGATATGACACAGAATCTGTCACAAAATATTTCTTTTCACCTCCAGCATGCACCCCATAACTAATGTAAAACAGCTCAATATATACATTGTCAGCCAGCTTATTGGTTGATATATGTTTCAAGTTTTCATCATTATTGCAGCCAGATAATACACCCCACAAACAAAATACACAGATTATTTTAAACAAAATTGTTACTCTCATAATTATCTTACCTTTTCTGAATATGTAGAAGATTGTTTGGACCTAAATTCAGTCTTTTCTTAAGAAAAAGAGCATCAGACATTCCTTGGGTATTCCAATAATAATCATCCGTTTCATCCATAAAAGTATTATGTTTTAATTTTAGACCATTAAAATATTGATTAGCAACTTGCATAAAATTTAAGCTTGTTAAATCTTTAAACTGTTCAACTGCTCCTGCTCCAATCTTCTGAAATGGAACAGGTACACCAAACATAGAACCAGTAAATCCAGCATGGTAATTACCAAAATCTGAAGCATCTTCAAAAAACAAATTAGGTGTCTTAAAGCCTGTTGACGTTTCATTTTCCATATCATATGACCATGCAATACCCCAAATTGTATTTTCATTAGTTTTTAAATCCCAGATTCCACCACCTTTAACATTATTGAACCAATCTCCGAACGTAAAATCCTCAGATAACACTTGATTTGTGCTCTCTGCCAGTTTGTTTGAATAAATCCCACAGCTACCAATATCTAATACTTCACCCAAATTTCCAATATATTTTCCAGTTCCTCCTGTATTATTATTCTCTTTTCGTTGATTGTCAATGGCAGTTTTAGTTGTCCCATTTTTGTGGACATAGACACCTTTATCACCATCATCATAATGTGCGATAGTATTACCAGTTTCATCAATATGTTCAGAGTCTAACATGCCAGTTGGGTCAACTTTCATTACTGGACTCCATTGACAATAATTATAAGGAGAAAGGCTTGGTCGTTTATCCGCCAACGGGTCAACACTCAACCAAATACTCAAATCCGAACTATAATACCGAGCCCCAAAGTAATCCAATCCAGTCTCAGCATCTCGCTCTTTACCAGTAAACTTAAAGCGAATATCGTGATTAGTTCGTTGGTCGATAAAGCTTTCGCCAAATGGTAAATACTGTAGATGCTGATTTACACTTCGACTCCGCTCAGTGCAAGCATTACCTGAGCCATCGGTAATCCAAGCGGAGCTACCCAGCTCAGGCGCGGTGTGTCTTGGAGACAGGCCGTGACTTGCCTGCGCACTGCCACCAAAACCATCATACCTATACTTACAGCCATAAGCAGCAGCATGGCTGTTTTGAGTTGGTTCCATATGTTTTGCTGTTATAATCATTATTTATTGTTAATCTATTGTTATTCAGATGGAACGCGATGAAATCGCGCACCAGCGTTCAGTGCATTCGCGGAGCAGCGGGGGTAATCAGTAGTTGATTACGAGGCTTTTGAGTTTTTATGCAGTTTGTATGTTATTCATTTGTAGGCTGCAAGGAGATTAAATTAACATCCACGTGTGTAATACCAAACTAAAGGTCTACCTTTATCATCTAAATACCTAATCCATAATACTTCCTTTTTCGGCTTTAATACTTCATCACAATAATCAGATGGTGTCACAACTTCTACTTTTAACCATTTACCCTCTTTTTTAATGGGGTGCATTATATAATTGAAAATAAACTCCTTTTCTAAGTATTGAGAATATTCAGAATCATCTTTAATCAAATCAATAATCTTTTTTTCTCCATGAGGTGTTTTGTAAAATTGATACATTGAAGGAGAATCGGAAAAATATAATTCCTTTTTCAACAAATAATCTTCCCATAAATAATAACCTAATGATTTAGAATTGTATTTTACCCAGCCCATTACTGGATTATTTAGACTGTCCGTGCCTATAATTATTTTAAATGAATTTTTCTCTAACTCTTGAATAGGCAACCCTTTAGTTTCGTATTCAAATTCAAATAAACAATTCTCAACTATATGTTTTGATTTAATCTGGAATATAGAATTAATATCATCTGGCAAATACATATAAATCCCAATGGTTTTACTTAGTGTTGAATCGTATATACAGACACTATCCAATTTTGTTTGAGAATCTGGAAGTGAACTCTTTAAAAACAGTACGCCAATCCCCTTATCTTTGCTTTGCGAGAATCCATTAATGCTGATTAAAATAAAGCAAATAAGCACTATAATATTATTGTTTTTCATCAAAGTTCTATTATTATTTACCAAAATGCATATGATTTGTATGGTTCGAGTGCTTTTTTGTTCCCTTAATCGAGCCATCAGTTAGAAAATCTTTAAAACCAGATGCCTTAAGAGCTTTTACAAAGCTAGCATTTAAAGCTTTATTTGCGGCACTTAGTGTACGTGAATTAGTGCTGCCATAACCGTTGGCAGTTATATACCTAATATCAATATCTTCCCCTGTTTTATGAGATTTATGCCCTAAGTTTGTGGCAGGATTGTATGCACTTGCATCATTTACAACAATTGTAACTCCAGTACTTTTAACAGCATAATTTACCGCTGCCGCAACCTCTGGAGTTGCCCAGTCATCGCCGTGCTTTCCTTCCTCACTCATGGTTCCATCTAATTGCCTATATGAATAGGAGTCCTCATTAGCTGTATTATTAACTATATTATCATTACCCATTTTAGTAATTTGAAGTAGTCCAAATTCATTCGTTTCTCCTAGATAATCAGTTTCAGTTGATGCCTTAAGGTTGTCATATTTTGTTGTTCCTGCACCTGCTGTGTTTTCAGTATTAGTACTTTTATCACCTGAGCTTGCAATATGCTTATTCCATGCTTGGTCTGTTGTTTGATAAATCTTTTTATCGTCAATTCCGTCAGTACCTAAATATTTGCCTGATTCATTGTAATAATCCCCCTAATTCATTCCCGTAGGGTCAATATAAAAAATTGGGTTTCAAACACAGTACATAAAAGGACTCTCGCTAGGATACATATCACTCAACGGATCCACAGATAACCAAATACTCAAATCGTTAGCATAATACCTAGCCCCAAAGTAGTCAAATCCTGTCTCTGAATCACGCTCTTTGCCCGTGAACTTAAATCGGATATCATGGCCTGTAGCTCGTTGGTCAATAAAGCTTTCGCCAAATGGCATATAGGCTAAATACTGATTCACATTGCCGCTAGCATCAGTAATCCAAGAGGAGCTACCCAAATGGTCGCCATGATAAAAATATAGCTCTTCTTCATCATTATCCTGTTGCATTAGCTCATCCATATTTCGGAATTGTGGCTCCATATCTACCATAACTTCATCGGTGCAACTATATGC
>CAYUAN010000384.1:0-7978 GCA_964442545.1 uncultured Prolixibacteraceae bacterium
TACTGCTGCACCAAACTGCTCAGGGCCTCATCCGTATGGGCCATTTCGCGCTGCTTACGCTCCAGTGCTTCTTTCTCCAGTTCCAGTTCCTGCAACTGCCGGTCGTAGTCAATCTCCTTACGTCCGGATTTCTTTAAAGCCCGCTCCAACAGCTGTTCGTCCAAGCCTATTTTACGAGCGATTTCAAATGCAAAACTACTGCCCGGCCGTCCGATTTTCAATCGATACAAAGGACGTAATTCCTTCGTATCAAACATCATGGCCGCGTTCTGCATGCCGTTGTCCGGACTGGCCAGTGCCTTCAAATTGCTGTAATGCGTAGTAATCACCCCAAAGGCCTTCTTGCGGTTCAGTTCTTCCAGAGCCGCCTCGGCTATGGCACCGCCAATGGCCGGTTCCGTTCCCGTTCCGAATTCGTCAATCAGGAACAGGCTCCTGCTATCGGCGTATTTCACAAAATTGTGGATATTAAGCAAATGCGAACTATAGGTGCTTAAGTCATTCTCGATGGACTGCTCATCTCCGATATCGATAAACATTTTGCCGAAAAGGCAAACCTCGGAATTTTCGCGCATCGGCACCAGAAGACCGCACTGCAACATATATTGCAACAGGCCGACCGTCTTCAGGCAAACGGATTTACCACCCGCGTTAGGACCGGAAATTATTAAAATCCGTTGTTTCACATTCAAAGAAATATCCAGAGGCACCACTGCTTTTCCCTTTTCCTTATGGGCAAAATAAAGCAAGGGATGACGGGCATTGCGCCAGGCGAATTCCTGCTGCTCGTTCAGCACGGGCATTACGGCTTGCATATCCATAGCCAGTTTGGCCTTGGCGCGAATAAAATCAATAATTCCCAAATATTTATAAGCATCCAAAAGCGGCTCGGACTGCTCCCTGATTTGACTACTGAAAGCCGTCAGAATGCGGTTTATCTCCTGCCGCTCAGCGATTTCCAGTTCACGAATTTCATTATTGGTTTCGAAAAGCTCCATCGGCTCCAGATACACATATTGGCCGGTTTTGGATTCGTCATGCACAAAACCTTTAATCTTGCGCTTATGGGCCGCATGCATCGGAATTACCGCCCGTCCGTTGCGAATGGTAATTTCGGCATCATCGCGCGCCCAGCCGTGCCGCTTGGCTTCCTGCAAGGTAGTTTGAATCTTATTCCTGATGGAGGCCATCAGTCCCCGCATCGATTTGCGAATGCTCCACAGCTTTTCCGAGGCGCGATCCTTGATTCTGCCCTTTTCGTCAATCAGCAGTGCGATCTCGTTTAAAATGGAATTATCCAACCATAGCAAGGAATCCAAGGCCTTTAGCTCAGGATATTTTTCCGCACGGCGGCTAATAAAATATTGCGTTTGAAAAATGCTTTGCAGCGAAAGATGCAAATCGAACAATTCCTCCACACTGATACTTGTTCCTTCCACGCTCAGATGACGAATTACCGGACTCAGGTCGATATAGTTGCGGGCGGGAAAACCTGTTTCCATCAGCAGCAGCGTTTTGAACTCATTGGTTTGCCGCAACATCCGACCTACCACCTCCGGTTTATCCGAAAAGCGCATCCGGGCGGCATAATGCTCCCCGCCGTCGCTCAGGCATCGTTCGGCAATCAAGTTGCGCATGCGGTCGAAGCCTATTTTCGACTCGAAATTTTCAGGATAGATAAACGGCCGCCTCGCGTTCCCTTTTTTCATTCTTTCAGAGAATTAAAAGCTCCAGGTACTCAGGCCCACATTGACAAATTCATAACGCTTGGCATCACCGCCAAACTCGCGCAAGGCCTCAATCACGGCATTGCGTGTATTATCGGGGCAATAGAAAATCATAAAGCCGCCACCGCCCGCTCCGGATATCTTACCGCCCGAAGCACCGGCATTCATCGCCGCCGCGTAAATATCGTCAATCAAAGGATTGGTGATGCCGCTGGCCATCTGCTTTTTGTGCTGCCAGCCGAAGTCCAGTATCTTCCCGATCTCGTCAATATTTCCCCGCAAAAGGGTTTCTTTCATCAGCTTGGCCTGCTCTTTCAGATTGTGCATGGCGTCGATGGATTTTTCATTCTTCTCGTTCACATTTTTCGACTGTGCCTCAATGATTTTCGAGCTTAAACGGGAAGTTTCGGTATAGTACAAAACCAGATTAAAAGCCAGTTCATTCAAATAATCGGGCCGCACACGCAAAGGATTGACTATCACTTTATCATCCTTTTCAAATTCCATATAATTCACCCCGCCGAATGTGGCGGCATACTGGTCCTGCTTGCCTCCGGCCATTCCCAAATCCACCCGCTCGATTTCGTAAGCCAGACGGGCCAGGTCGTATTCACCCAAAGGCAGTTTCAACCATTCGGCAAAAGCCCCCAGAATAGCCACTACCAAGGTGGAGGAAGTTCCCAGGCCCGAGCCGGGAGGAGCATCAACACGGGTGCTGAGTTCAAAGGACAAGGCCTTTCCGGAAAAATCCTTCACCACGCGATTATATATACCACGCAGCAGGTCCAGCTCGCCGTTTATCGGCAATTCGGCCATGGAGTCCAGCTCGTAGCGCTCGTCTTTATCCCAGGAATGCAGCACGATTTTGCCGTCGTTTCGCGGAATAATAGTGGCATAGGCATACATATTTATAGTCGCATTCAGAATGGCACCGCCATAGAGGTCGGAATAAGGCGCCACATCGGTTCCGCCCCCGGCCAAACCCAAACGTAAGGGAGCTTTGCTTCGGTAAATCATAATTTTTGATTCGGTTATTATCAAAACCAAAAGTACAAATATTTTTAAGGAGCTTGCTGCCGGAAATTATTCAAAATTGCAAGAACAAATTCCCCACACAATTAAATATTTAACGTACATTTGCCGCTTATTCAAAACAATATTAAAATGATAGAAGCAAAACAAGTAGTTACATTAAACTACAAACTACAAGATGAAAGCGGAAAGCTTATTGAAGAAACTTACGGTAGCGCGCCGATGAGTTTTATTTACGGAGTGGGCGGTATGATTCCCCAGTTCGAAGAAGAAATAAAAAACCTGAACCCGGGCGATAAATTTTCATTTACCATTGCCGCAGCCGACGCCTATGGCGCACGCAGCGAAGAAGCGGTGGTAGATATTCCGAAAAACATTTTTGAGGTGGACGGAAAGATTGACGAAAACCTGTTGGTTGTCGGAAATGTAATTCCCATGAGCGACAATCAGGGACAACGTCTGGACGGCATTGTAAAAGAAGTTGGTGACGACAGCGTTAAAATGGACTTTAACCATCCTTTGGCCGGTGTAAACCTGCATTTCGAAGGCGATATCGTTTCATTGCGCGAAGCCACTCAGGAAGAAATTGACCACGGCCATGTACATGGCGAAGGCGGACATCAGCATTAGGATTTGAGATTTTTGATGTGAGATGTGAGATTTGAGATTTGAGATTTAATCTTCAAATCAAAATTATTGAAGCCGTGAAGTAAATTATTTGCTTCGCGGTTTTTTATTTTGTCAGTTTTGAGATTTGCTCAATCATGGTTTCCCAGGAATATTTTTTCTTCTCCTCCCGACAGTTTTCCACCATTTCGGCTTCCCGATTGTTTTCGTAAAAATCGATGATACCGTCAGCTATTTTCAAAGGATCAACATCCACCACATAGCCGGTTTTCATATGCGGAACAATTTCGGGCAAACCGCCCACATTGGTTACCAGCATCGGCTTTTCAAAATGATAGGCAATTTGAGTAACCCCGCTCTGGGTAGCGTCTTTATAGGGCTGCACCACCATATCGGCAGCATTGAAATAATCGCCCACCTTGCTGTCGGGAATGAAATCGGTAGCCATCACCAATTGGCCGGACAGTTGATACTCTTCAATAATATCGTAATAGGGTTTCGCGTCGGTATAAAACTCCCCCGCCACAATCAGCTTTACGCCCAGTTCTTTAATCCGCTGATCGGCCATGGCACGCAACAATAAATCCAAACCTTTGTAGTCGCGGATAAAACCAAAAAACAAAATATACTTGCCGTGCGGCTCAAGTCCTAATTCACTACGGGCAAACACCTTATCACCGGCATTACCGAAATTATCATATACGGGATGGGGCGTAAAAATCTTGGGTTTGTTTTTATCAAAACTGTTCAGATCGGCCAAAACAGACTCGGACATGGCAATAAAACCATCCACGGCACCCACAAAATAGTTGGCCAGCACACGGTCGCCCGGACGTTTCTCATGCGGAATAATATTATCGATAATGGAAATCACTTTAGTTTTTCCGTTGCCTTTGGCAATGCGGGCTACAGTTCCCAAAGCCGGCCCCATAAAGGGAATCCAGAACTTAATGATTAACAGGTCGGGGGCCATTTTTTTAATTTTCCGCCCCAGGGAAATCCACGAAAAAGGATTTACGGAGTTTAAAACCACCTCGATATCCAGGTCCTCAGGTTTGGGTTCGTCGGAATATTGGGTTTTTCCCGGGAAAAGAAAATCAGGGTATTGCAAACTGAAAGTAAAGATTTTCACTTCCGCGCCCTGATCCCGGTAGGCCCGCGCCAGGCGTTCGTTATAAGCGGCCAGTCCGCCGCGCAAGGGATGCGCCGAACCAACAATTACAACCGATTGGGGTTTAGAGCTTGTCATTTTCGATACCCAATGTTTTGGCGATATGATAATTGTTACGAATGGCGGAATTCCGGACAATCAATTCGCCCAGGAAGCCCGACACAAACAAAATAGAACCCAGCACCATCATCAGGATGGACAGGTAAAACAAGGGGCGGTCGGTCATATGATATACCTGAAAATAAAATTTGGAGAAAATCAACCAGCCCACTATGCCGAACCCGACAATAAATATAAAGGTGCCCAAAGTACCGAAAAGGTGCATGGGGCGTTTGCCGAATTTTTCGATAAAGGTAACCGTCAACAAATCGAGGAAACCATTGATAAAGCGCTCCATACCGAATTTAGAATGCCCGTAAGGGCGCTTGCGGTGTTCCACCACTTTCTCCCCGATATTATGAAATCCGGCCCATTTGGCCATCGCCGGAATATAGCGATGCATCTCGCCATATACCTCCACCGTTTTTACCACATCCTTGCGGTATGATTTTAAACCGCAGTTCATATCATGCAGTTTGGTGCCGGTCATCCGGCGTGTGGCGGCATTATATATTTTCGTCGGAATGGTCTTCGAAAGCGGATCATAGCGTTTTTTCTTCCAGCCGCTCACCAAATCGTATCCATCTTCCACAATCATACGATACAGCTCGGGAATCTCGTCCGGGCTGTCCTGCAAATCGGCATCCATGGTAATAATCACATCACCCTGTGCCGCGACAAATCCACGATTCAGCGCCGCCGACTTACCGTAATTACGGCGGAATTTTATTCCCTTAACGTTCGGATTCTCAGCAGCAAATTCCTCAATCAGTTGCCAGGAACCATCGGTACTTCCGTCATCGATAAAAACAATTTCATAGGTGAAATTATTTTCATTCATCACCCGCACTATCCAGTCTTTCAGTTCCCTGAGCGACTCCTCTTCATTATATAAAGCAATTACTACTGATATTTGCATTTCTTTATTTTTTAATTATCAAATTGAAGCGGGGCTTCTTTTTTGGTAAATAAACTCATTATTAAGCCCATTATTATTCCGCTAAGCATATTTGAGAAAATACTCATCAGTGCCATTAGCCAAGGTTGAAACATAAAACGCATAATCTTCATTGATTGTTCAATCTGATCTTCAGGTAAATCTTTTTTATACAGTTCTTCGACAGCCATATCCAACATCTTTTGCGGGATTAAGGGATCGAGCCAAGCCATTAAGACATAGGTATGAACAGCCATTACCACACTAATTACGATGGTAATAAAAAGCGTATAAACAAAAGCATCTCCAAATGTTAAAACGCCGTTTTTATATTCATTGCGGTATTGTACCGTATAATAATAATAACCCGCGGCCAAAATGATATAGCTAATCCAGCCCAGGTATTTTTGCATGTTCAAATCACTCACCGTGGCCCAAAGCACCAGGTTATAAGCAACCAAAGCCCCCGAAACAATCAAGCCGGGCTTTAATGCCAAACTAAAGGTAGATTTTTCTTCCATAATTTTATGTTTAGGTTTTAACACGCGCAAAGATAGCAAAAATGCTATCGTTTTGCGGCTTAAAAAAACGTAGTTCAATCAACTAAGCAGGTACTTTTAGTGCGGAAAAATCATTTTCTTATTTTCGATAAAAAATTTGTTGGCCGTTTTAAAGATATTTATACTTTTGCCGTCCGGGTAAGTCTTGTACGACCAGCTCCCGCTGAACTCCCCCAGGACCGGAAGGTAGCAAGGGTAGCCGGTCGTAGCGGTGCGATGCAAGTAGCTTACCCGTTTTTTTTTGCCCGCATCTAAAAAAGAAAACGCCCGTAAAGCGCGGACGTTTTCAAAAAACAACTACAGATGAGAAATAAACGCACAGAATTTAGATGGGTTGGTTTTCCAACATCAAAAATTTATATTTTAACAAGGAAAATGCTTTTTGCAGATTAGCGTGCGCCTGCTCGGTCATGGGCTCCATGAAATCCCAGGCATAGCCTTTGATATGCATCAAAAATGTTTCGGGCTTTTGATGATACAGCTTTTGGCATAAATCCAAAACATAGGCCGGCGATACGGCATGCATACTGAATTCCACTTTGGCATCGGACGGATTCACCTTGCTTATTTTCACATCCTCCAAATCTGTTTCCATGGACGCATCAACAAAATACACGATATCGTAATGCGATATTAACTCGGCATCCTCAATATTCAACTGATAATTGCTGTCGCAATCCACATGCAACAACTGTTGCTCCGCGATCCAATCCTCCATCAGCTGCACCAGTTCGTTGGCTAGCGCGTCATCCTGACGGCCGGGATTTCCGTATGCATATATTAATACCTTTTTCATGGCTTTCAGGTTCTGCGTTCGTCCAGCAATTCGTTATCCGCGTTATAGATTTTTACCTCCAGCGGCATTTTGCCCAAAGCGTGCGTAGCGCAACTCAGGCAAGGATCATAAGCACGAATAGCCACCTCCACGGCATTCATCATACCTTCGGTAATTTGCGTTTGGCCGTTCATCATCTTTTTGGCCACAAAATTCACCGAATTGTTCATCGGCTTATTATTGTTGGTGGTCGAAACAATCAGATTGGCCATTTTAATGGTATCATCCTCATTGATGGCATAATGATGGAACAAGGTTCCGCGCGGGGCTTCGATAATCCCCACTCCTTCCGTACGTTTTTCGCCTTTGGTAAGCAAATCATCCTTTTGTAGATCCGGATCCAGAAGCAGTTCCTTCATCATCTCGGCACAATGCAGAATCTCAATCAAGCGCGCCCAGTGTGTATGCATACACATATTGTTGGGCTTACCGTCGGTATAAGCCTTGTAAATCTCAAATTCCTTTTGCGCCAAGGGTGTCGGAATAAAATCGCAAGTATTCAAACGGGCCAGCGGACCAACACGGTACCATCCTTTTTCGGGGCCCAGCATTTTCAGGTACGGAAACTTCATATAGCTCCAGTCCTTTACTTCCTCTTCGATATACTTATTGTAATCCTGATTGTTCACCTTGTCGATAATGATATTGCCTTCACTGTCCACACAACGAATCAGTCCGTTATACAAATCCAGGGCTCCGTCTTCGCGCACTATACTCAGGTGATTCGAAGGGAAGTAGGCGAAGTTGTCGATAAACTCGGCATGCTCGGCATGATAGTCCTTAAAGAGCTGCACGGCGGCCACCGACCATTCAATCATCTTGTCGATATTCATCGGGTCGGGCCCGTTCAGAAAGTTGTCCCGCTCCTTAATGCTCAGGTTTTTGTTGATTCCGCCGGGAATGGCACCGGTACCGTGAATCTTCTTTCCGGCGGTAGCCTTAATGATTTCCTGGCCGTATTTACGCATCATCACACCTTGCACGGCCAAT
>CAYUAN010000385.1:0-5322 GCA_964442545.1 uncultured Prolixibacteraceae bacterium
ATGTGGTGGGGATTGACGAGGCCCAGTTTTTTGATGACGAGCTTCCTGATGTGTGCAATGAGCTGGCTAATAAAGGGGTGCGGGTAATTGTTGCCGGCCTGGATATGGATTTTCAGGGAAAACCCTTTGGCCCGATGCCGCGCTTGCTGGCGATGGCCGAATATGTAACCAAAGTGCACGCTATTTGTATGCGTTGCGGAAAATTGGCGCATATCTCACACCGGACAATTGCCGCGGATAATTTGGTGGTGTTGGGCGAAACGGAAAGTTACGAGCCGCTCTGTCGCGATTGCTTTAATAAGGCGATTCAGGAAAAATAAGTTTTACCGAAGAGTTTTTATCCCTTTGCGATTCCGGCTTATGAGTTGCGCCCCATAATTCGTTCAATATCCGTAATCTCCACCGGGAAATCCGCCATCAAATCAATGGGTGCATCATCCACAATTACATCCGTTTCAATACGGATACCAATACCTTCTTCTTCGATATATAAACCGGGTTCGCAGGTCAGCACCATGCCTTTTTGCAATTTGGTTTGCTTGCTGCCAACATCATGCACATCCAGTCCGATAAAATGCGAAGTGCCGTGCATAAAATAGCGTGTAAATAACGGTTCCAGCGGATCTTGCCGGTCAACTTCATCTTGCGTAAACAGCCCCAGTTCAATCATCTTTGCTTCCATCATCTTATTTACCTCGGCATTAATTTCATCAATGGTCGTACCGGGAATCATCAGTTTCTGCGCTTTTTTATACACATCCAAAACAGCATTGTAACATTCGGCCTGCCGGGGGCTGAATTTTCCGTTTACGGGAATGGTGCGCGAACAATCGGCGGCATAATTTCCATACTCGGCCCCGAAATCCATTAAAAGCAAATCCCCGTCCTTGCATTCCTTGTCGTTTTCTTCATAATGCAGCACACAGGCACTCGCTCCGGAGGCGACAATGGGTGCATAAGCATGGCCTTGCGCGCCCAACCGGATATATTCGTAAGTGATTTCCGCTTCTATTTCGTATTCCATCATGCCGGGTTTCAAGGCACGCAACACCCGTTGAAAAGCCGAACCCGTTATGGCTATCGCTTTTTTCATTTGGGTGATTTCTTCGGGCTGTTTGATCAAACGCAGCTCGGTAGTCAGCGGGGCCAGTTCTTCAAATTGCTTTTCGGGATAATCTTCCCGGAGCCCGGCTTCCATACGCACTGCCTTGTAGGGAACATCAGTACTAAACTTGGCCGCGTTGTTTTTCCATAAATAAATATGTTCGGCATACGGCATTAACTGATTTAATAGCTCCTCATACCGATCAATCCATTGCACATTTTGCACACCGGAAAGTGCACGAGCTTCATCAAGTTCCAACTTTTTACCGTACCAAATCACCTGAGTTTTATCCACCTTTTTGATAAACAAAATCTCCCGCATTTCTTCTTTCGGGTGTTGCGGGCATAGTGCCAGAATGGTGTCTTCCTGGTCGATGCCGCTCAGGTAAAATGTATCGGAATTTTGCCGGAAAGGGAAGAACTGATCTCCGTTACGCGGAAACTCGTCCGAAGAAAATACCAAAACCAGACTATTGTCTTTTAACTTGCTTTTCAATGCCTTCCGATTACGAATGTAAAAGTCCTGGCTAAGTGCTTTATATCTCACTGGATTTAATTTATTTAGAAGTTGTTTAAATAAGCGTTTTTCATTAGGATATATATACGTTTATCCATACAATATCCTACATTTGTGGGTCTAAAAGTACAATCTTTTTAGATGATAATTTTAACGAAGTTCAATCATTAAATAATTGACACAAAAAAACTATTATGAGCGATTCATTTTTAAATTACGCGTCAATTACCAAAAAGATTACCATGTCCATAATCGGCCTTTTTCTGGCTGTTTTTTTGGTAGTCCATTTGGTAATTAATTCCATGCTGTTGGTAAACGACGGTGGAGAGGCATTTCGAGAGGGAGCGCATTTTATGGCAACCAATCCATTGATTAAATTGATGGAGCCGGTGTTGTTTCTTGCATTCTTCCTGCATATTGTTTTGGGAATCATTTTGTGGTTCCAGAATAATGCGGCCCGCCCGACCGGCTATTACAAAGCCAACGTATCGGAAACATCATTCATGTCCAAGTACATGATTCACACAGGAATTATTATCGGTATTTTCCTGCTATTGCACATGATTCATTTCTATTTTGCCAAAATTGGCCTGGTAGAAGGTATTATGGGTGCTGACGGTCATCCCGATTTTTATTCAATGGCGATGCAACTGTTCAAAGATCCCATGTATGTTGCGATTTATGTAATCTCATTCTTTGCTTTGGGATTCCACCTGAACCACGCCATTCAATCGGCATTCCAGTCATTGGGACTGAATCATTCCAAGTACACTCCTTTTATTAAGGGTCTGGGAACGGTTTATTCTCTTGTGATTACATTAGGTTTTTCAATTATCCCCGTGCTGATACTCGTTCAGGGATAGTAAATTAAGGTTTTTATTCATTATAAAATAATGATGATATGATTAAGTTAGATGCTAAAATACCGGAAGGCCAGATGGCCGATAAGTGGAAGAATTTTATCGACCACGCCAAGCTTGTGAATCCGGCAAATAAGCGAAAATTAGATATTATAGTAGTGGGAACAGGACTGGCCGGAGCATCGGCAGCCGCTTCACTGGCCGAGATGGGTTATGAAGTGAAAAGTTTCTGCTATCAGGACAGCCCCCGCCGTGCGCACAGTATTGCGGCTCAGGGTGGAATCAACGCGGCAAAGAACTATCCCAATGACGGCGACAGTATTTACCGTTTGTTTTACGATACCGTAAAAGGAGGAGACTACCGTGCCCGTGAGGCCAATGTATATCGTTTGGCCGAAGTGAGTAACAATATTATTGACCAATGTGTGGCGCAAGGTATTCCTTTTGCCCGTGAATACGGCGGATTGCTGGACAACCGTTCGTTTGGCGGCGCGCAGGTTTCGCGTACGTTTTATGCCCGCGGGCAAACCGGTCAACAGTTGCTTTTGGGAGCCTACAGTGCTTTAAGCCGTCAGGTGAAAAAAGGAAAAGTAAAATTATATACCCGCCGTGATATGCTGGACATCGTTAAGATTGACGGCCGTGCGCGTGGTATCATTGTTCGTAATCTGGTTACCGGTGAAATTGAAAAACATGCGGCTCATGCCGTAATTTTAGCCACCGGCGGTTACGGAAACGTATTTTATCTGTCCACCAACGCCATGGGTTCCAATGGATCTCCGGCCTGGCAGGCATACAAACGCGGAGCGGCATTTGCCAATCCTTGTTTCGTGCAGATTCACCCCACCTGTATCCCCGTTCACGGCGATTTCCAGTCGAAACTGACCTTGATGTCGGAGTCGCTGCGTAATGACGGTCGTATCTGGGTACCGAAGAAGAAAGAAGACGCCGAAGCGATTCGTGCCGGAAAGCTGAAGCCGACAGAAATTAAAGAAGAAGACCGTGATTATTATCTCGAACGTCGTTATCCCGCATTTGGTAACCTGGTGCCGCGTGATGTGGCCTCACGAGCTGCCAAAGAGCGTTGCGATGCCGGTTACGGAGTGGGAACCACCGGTTTGGCGGTGTACCTCGACTTCTCCGAAGCCATTCAGCGCCTGGGTAAGAAAACCGTTGAGGCCCGCTACGGAAACCTCTTCCAGATGTATGAGAAAATCGTTGATGATAATCCTTATGAAACACCGATGATGATTTATCCGGCCATCCACTATTCCATGGGCGGACTTTGGGTTGATTATCATTTGATGACTACAATTCCCGGATTGTTTGCCTTGGGAGAGGCCAACTTCTCCGACCACGGAGCCAACCGTTTGGGCGCTTCGGCCTTGATGCAGGGACTGGCGGACGGATATTTCGTGATTCCTTACACCATTGCCGACTATCTGGCCGATCAGATTCACGTACCGCGCTTTACCGGTGACGAACCCGAATTTGACCAGGTGAAGCAGGAAGTAACCGACCGGATGAACAAATTGATGAATATCAAAGGAAGCAAGTCGGTTGATTCATTCCACAAACGTCTGGGACACATTATGTGGGAGTATGTTGGAATGGCGCGTAATGAGCAGGGCTTAAAGACCGCTTTGGAGGAAATTCCGAAGTTGCGTGAGGAGTTCTGGAACGATGTGCGCATCCCGGGCGGTACCGAAGAGTACAATCCCGAACTGGAAAAAGCAGGCCGTGTAGCCGACTTCCTAGAACTGGGAGAGTTGATGGCGCGCGATGCCCTGAACCGTACCGAATCATGCGGAGGCCATTTCCGCGAAGAAAGTCAGACCGAAGAAGGCGAAGCCAAGCGTGATGACGAAAACTTCGCTTATGTGGCTGCATGGGAGTACAAAGGCGACAATCAGGAGCCGGAATTACATAAAGAACAATTGAAATTTGAAGCCATTAAGTTGGTTCAAAGAAACTATAAATAGCGGAGGTATTATGGATTTAACATTAAAAATATGGCGTCAGGCAAATGCCCAAGCCAAAGGAAAAATGGTTGACTATAAAGTTACCGGTGTTTCTCCCGACAGTTCTTTTTTCGAAATGCTAGATGTTCTTAACCAAGAACTAATTGAAAAAGGAGAAGATCCTGTAGCTTTCGATCACGATTGTCGTGAAGGTATCTGCGGTACTTGTAGTTTGTATATTAACGGTCGTGCACATGGACCTGATAGTGGAATTACCACTTGTCAGTTGCATATGCGTAAGTTCAAGAATGGTGACACTATTGCAATTGAGCCATGGCGTGCCAAAGCATTCCCTGTAATCAAAGACCTTATTGTAAATAGAGGTGCTTTTGATGATATTATTCAAGCAGGTGGTTATGTATCAATCAATACAGGTGGAGTTCCTGATGCAAATGCAATTCCAATTCCAAAATATGATGCGGATATGGCTATGGATGCAGCTTCATGTATTGGATGTGGTGCTTGTGTGGCAACTTGTAAAAATGCTTCGGCGATGCTATTCGTAGCAGCTAAGGTTTCACAATTTGCTCATTTGCCACAAGGTAAGGTTGAAGCTAAAACTCGTGTTCAACGAATGGTAGCTGAAATGGATGCCCTTGGATTTGGTAATTGTAGTAATACTTATGCTTGTGAGCAGGAATGTCCTAAGGAAATTTCAGTATCGAATATTGCTAAAATGAACCGTGAGTTCTTGGCAGCTAAATTATGTGGACAAAAGAAAGAATCCTAATTTAGAATTGCACTAAATAATTAATAAACACCTGTTTCTTTTTTGAAACAGGTGTTTTTTTTTGTACATTTACGTCGCTAAATTAACAAC
>CAYUAN010000386.1:0-10164 GCA_964442545.1 uncultured Prolixibacteraceae bacterium
GGAGATGTACTGGGAAATTGGTAAAGATATTTCCCGGAAACAAGAGAAATCAAAATGGGGAAGCAAATTTATTGAACAAACCGCACAAGAGTTAAAACGGGAATTTCCTGATATTAAAGGCTTTTCCCGAAGAAATATTTATGCAATTATTCAGTGGTATAAGTTTTATTCAATGAAATATCAATTTGTGCCACAGACTGTGGCACAAATTCCATGGGGACATAATCGACTGATTATTACAAAAGTGAAAAATATTGATGAAGCAGAATTTTATTGTAATGAGGTACTGAAGAATGCTTGGGACCGAGACACTTTGGAACTTCAAATAGAGAAAAGATATTACCAAAGAATAGGAGTTTCTGATAATAATTTCCCTAAAACACTTCCTGATAGTCAATCAAAACTTGCTGAAGAAGTTATTAAAGATCCCTATAATTTTGATTTTCTGGGCCTGCAAGATGACGCGCTCGAGAAAGCTATAGAAAAAGAACTGGTAAAAAATATTACTAAATTCCTTTTGGAATTGGGAAAAGGTTTTGCTTTTTTAGGTAAACAATATAAGATTGAAATAAGTGATAATGATTATTTTATAGATTTACTGTTTTATCATTTAGAATTACGTTGTTATATTGTTATTGAATTAAAGGCCGGTAAATTTAAGCCTGAGTACGCAGGAAAACTAAACTTTTATTTATCTGCGGTAGATAGTCAGTTAAAAAGGAAGGACGATAATCCATCTATTGGAATTTTATTATGTAAGAAGAAAGATAAGATAGAAGTGGAGTATGCTTTAAGAGATATTAGTAAACCAATGGGAATTACAGAATATAAATTAACGGAGTCTATACCGGATAATTTAAAAACAAAGCTACCTTCTGTGAAAGAGATGGAAATAGAGTTCTCTAAGAAGTCGAAGAAAGAATAACTTTGATAAATAGTGTATTAAAAAAAAAGAATAATATGTTCGGAGATTTAATCGAAAAAATGAAAAAAGCCCGTGAGGCTTCCAAGGAACGCCTGGAACGCATATTGGTGGACGGACAGGCCGAAAACGGAAGCGTGCGCGTGGTAGCCAACGGGAATCGAGAAATAAAACAGGTGTATTATACCGAAGAGTTTTTCAAGAATGCCGATAAGGAGGAAGTGGAAGAACTGACGATGATTGCCGTAAATCGCGCACTGGAAAAAGCCGAGGCCCTTTTTGAAGAGGAAATGGGTGATGTGGCGAAAGGTATAATGCCGAATATCCCGGGTATGGGAAATTTGTTTGGCAAGTAAAAATAAAGACCATGATTGAAAACACGATACAAAAAGAATTTATCCAAGCTTTTGAAGAGCTTTTTCAGGCCGGAATCGATGCGGCACAAGTGAATATTCAGCAAACGCGAAAAGAGATTGAAGGGGACTTTACCATTAATGTATTTCCCTTTGTGCGCTTTGCCAAACGTAAACCGGAAGAAGTTGCCACACTTTTGGGCGAACGGCTGGTGGCCAATATCGGCCATCTTCAGTCCTTTAATGTGATTAAAGGTTTTCTGAATCTTGTGGTAGCGGACAGCTATTGGCAGGAGCAATTCGCTGCAGCCATGGCGCGCGAAGCTTATGGGATTACGCCTGTGGACGAACAGGCCGCACCGGTGGTGATTGAATATTCCTCGCCCAATACTAATAAACCTTTGCATTTGGGCCATATACGGAATAATCTTTTGGGTTATTCCATTTCGGAAATCCTCAAGGCTAACGGACAAAATGTAAAAAAGGTAAATCTGGTTAACGACCGCGGGATTCATATCTGCAAGTCGATGCTGGCCTGGCAACGTTGGGGCCATGGCGAAACACCTGAAAGCTCCGGCATTAAGGGCGATCACCTGGTGGGAAAATATTACGTAAAATTTGACCAGGAATACAAAAAGCAGATTGCCGAACTGGTAGCCGGTGGCATGCCCGAGGACGAAGCCAAACAGCAGGCACCATTGATTTTGGAGGCACGGCAGATGTTGCGCGACTGGGAAGCCAAAAAGCCGGAGGTATATCAACTCTGGAAAAAAATGAACGGCTGGGTGTATGATGGTTTTGATATTACCTATAAGCGTTTGGGCGTGGACTTCGATAAGATATATTACGAATCCGACACCTATCTTTTGGGTAAGGAAATCGTATTGAAAGGCCTGGAAGAAGGCGTTCTGTACAAAAAGGAAGACGGCTCGGTATGGGCCGACCTGACGGATGAAGGCCTGGATCAAAAACTACTGCTCCGTGCCGACGGAACATCGGTTTATATGACACAGGATATCGGCACCGCCCATTTGCGTATGGAAGATTATCATCCGCAGTCGATGATGTATGTAGTGGGAAATGAGCAGAATTATCATTTCGAAGTATTGAAAATTGTTTTGAAGAAACTCGGTTTCGACTGGTCCGACAGTATTACCCATATTTCTTACGGCATGGTGGAATTGCCCGAGGGCAAAATGAAATCGCGCGAAGGAACCGTGGTGGATGCCGACGACCTGATTGACGAGATGGTGGAAACAGCCCGGAAAACCACGCTGGAACTGGGTAAGGCGGGCGAGTTTGACGAAGCGGAAGCCGGGGAATTGTTTTACAATATCGGAATGGGCGCGTTGAAATATTTTCTACTGAAGGTGGATCCGAAAAAGAAAATGATGTTCAATCCCAAGGAGTCGATTGATTTTAACGGAAACACCGGGCCTTTTATCCAATATACCCACGCGCGTATCCGTTCGGTGGTGCGCAAATCGGCCGAAAACAGTTTGGAGCCTTCAGTAGCTTATGAGGGTGCATTGAACGGCAAGGAGCGCGACCTGATGAAGTTTATTCTGGCATTTCCGGAGGCGGTACGTCAGGCGGGTGAACAGTTTAGCCCGGCGGTGATTGCCAATTACGCTTTCGATCTGGCCAAAGAGTACAATTCGTTTTATCACGAAAACAGCATCCTGAAAGAAGAGGATAAAGCCCGTGCGGCCATGCGACTGGCCTTGTCGGTGAAAACGGCGGCCGTGCTGTCATCGGCAATGTTGCTTTTGGGAATTAAAGTGCCTGAACGGATGTAATTAAATTCAAGGAAGATAAGGTATAAAAAAAGCGAGAATCAGATGATTCCCGCTTTTTTTATGTTCCCTTCAGCTTACATCACTTTGGAAGCCAGAAATTTTTGCACCTCGTAAACATCAATGCTTTTATTGAATTTTTTGCTTACTGAGGGCGTGTCTTCACTCGATATCCAGATTTTGAGTTCCGCGTCCAGGTCGAATGTACCGGCGGTTTCCAATGAAAAACGCGAAATGCTTTTATACGGCATCGACTTATATTCCACCTTGCTGCCCGTCAAGCCCTGTACATCAATCAGAATAAGACGTTTGTCCGTAAACATAAATATATCACGAATCAGCTTAAATCCTAATTCTATCGTCTCGCCTTCAATCAGCAGTCGACCGTATTTCGCTTCAAGTTTCTCGCTCGAAATTTCACTGGCGTTTCCTAAAATCTTATTAAATAATCCCATCTCAAATCAATTTACGGTTTAACAAAATTCCACTTTACCCGTGGTATGGTCATAGATTGCCCCCACAATATCAATCTTTCCTTCCTCCTGCAACTTTCGCAGAATGGGGCTTTGATTTTTAATATCCTGAATGGAGAGTTCCACATTTTTATAAGCCACGGAATTTACAAACTCCAGATTCTTGGCCGAACGCTCCACACCTTCCGGGGTTTTAACCCGCTCCATAGCCAGTTGCATATGCTTCAGAGATGGCGTAAGGTTATCAAGCACCACTCCGTCGATGGCTCCTTTAATGGCACCGCAGGAAGTGTGTCCGAGCACCAAAATAAGTTTGGAACCCACTACGGCGCAAGCATATTCCATGCTGCCCAGAATGTCCTGGTTAACAATATTTCCGGCGATACGCGCAATAAACAAATCACCCAGCCCCTGATCAAAAATCAGCGAAGGCTCTACACGCGAGTCGATACAACCCAGCACAATGGCAAACGGATGTTGCGCGTCAATGGTTTCGCGGATATGCCACTCGTGGTCACGCTCAATCATATCCTTTTGCAGAAAACGCTCATTCCCTTCTTTCAACAATTGCAAGGCCGTCTGCGGAGTCATTTGCTCCAGCATTTCCTTGGTCTTCACTTGTTTGCTTAATTCATTCGTGTTTGTCATAATATGTGTGTTTATTGGTTTTGCAATTTATTTTTCAGCCAGTTTTCGCATTCGTTAATATTAGCGAAACATAATTCCTCCGGCACCAAATCAGGCACAATATCGATATGCTCAAACATATCCCTGGCTTGTCCGTGCAGCCCGGTAAAGGCCACGGTAACTCCCTTTTGTTTCAGTTCAAGCAGGGCATCTTCCATGGCATACAGACCGCTTTGGTCCACATAGGGCACACGGCACATTCGGATAATCACCACTTCCACATCGGGTATGGATTTCATCATGGCCTGGAAACCGGAAGTCATTCCGAAGAACAGCGGACCTTCAATATGCTTGATAAATACTTTATCTCCGGCCAATTCCGCTAAAGTTTTTTCATCTTCCCAGGGTTGCTCCGGCTCAAAATCGTTAATGGCTTTGGCTGTACTGGCTTTTTCCACCATATCAGCCGCCTTAATCATAAACAACAGTGACGAAAGCACCATACCTGCCGCTACGGCAATCAAAAGGTCCACAAAAACGGTAAGGGCTAAAACTATTACCATAATAACCGCGTCGCTGCGCGGGATACTGCGGATGTGACTAATGCCTTTATAGTCGATAATGCCGATACCCACGGTAATCAGGATACCCGCCAGAACAGCGTTGGGCACCCAACCCACCAATGAACCGAGGCCAAGCAAAATGGCCAGCAACAAGAGTCCGGCAAAAACACCCGACAAACGGTTACGTCCGCCCGAGTTAATATTGATAACAGTACGCATGGTAGCTCCGGCTCCAGGCAATCCGCCGATTAATCCGGCGCCCATATTACCGATTCCTTGTCCGATTAATTCCCGGTTACTATTATGTTTTTCTTTAGTCATATTATCGGCAACCACCGAAGTCAGCAGGGAGTCGATAGCCCCTAAAGCGGCAAGGGTAATAGCATATTCAAATACCTTTACCATCATCCCGAAGTCGGCAAACATGCTGACAAAACCGAGGTGAAGTTTGGGTAATCCCGTTGGCAAGGGACCTTCTGAATTAATGCGGGTAAATAAGTCGTGGGGCAGCAAAAAGAATGCGCCCAGAGAAATTACAACCAGGGCTACCAATGAGGCGGGAACCTTTTTTGTAAGACGGGGCATTAGATAAATGATGGCAATGGTCGCCAGGGCAATCCCCACCGAAATCATATTGATTTGCTCGGGAATTTCGTGTAAGCTGCGCAAGGTGCCGAAAGCGCCCCCTGCCGGAGCCGTAATGCCGAAAAACGGAAATATTTGTGTTACGACAATAATCACCCCGATACCGCTCATAAAACCGGAAACCACGGGATAGGGAATATATTTGATATATTTACCCAGCTTGAACATGCCCATTAAAACCTGTAACAGCCCGGCCATCACAAATGTGGCGATAATAAAAGGCATCGCTTGCTCAAGCGAGTTGCCGTAATTTTCGATGGCCTCCATAATCATAACGGCGGAGACCACGGTCATCGGAGCGGTAGGCCCGCTAATCTGTGTTTTTGTACCTCCGAAAATCGCGGCTAATATACCCAGTGCAATTGCTCCGTAAAGTCCTGCTATCGCGCCCAGCTCGGTTTGTGCACCAAAGGCCAGGGCAAGCGGCAGGGCAACGATTCCGGCAGTGATGCCACCAAAAAAGTCACCTCTTACATTGGAAAAAAATCCTGATTTTGTACTCATATTCTATATCTTCTGTTTTGTATTTTCGTTGCAAAATAGGCTGCTTAACAGCTGTAAGTGATAATGAATCTGTAATTTACGAGCTGCAAATATAGGTAATTTGCAGGGATTGCTTTTTTGATATTTGTTATTATTTGTTAAGCATCTATTGCATAAAATAAGTGTACATTTGTGTTTGAAAATATGGGGCCGCTGTGCCTTTTACAGTTTTATTTATGACATCGAAAAATCTGTCCGTATTTATATCACTGCTGAAGATTTACCTTTTTTGGTTAATCTTTATCGCATTCGAACGCCTGCTGTTTATTGCGGTTGATTTCGCGATGATAAAAAACAGCGGAGCAGGTTTTTTCGAAGTACTGCAGGCCTTTTGGTATGCCCTTCCCTTGGATATTTCGATGGCAAGCTATATAGCGGCGATTTCCTGGCTGCTATTGAGTTTGCAAAGTTTTTTCGCTCCCGGCATTTTCCAGAGAATTTTAAATGGATTCCAATACCTGATGATTGTAGTGTACAGCTTGTTTGTGGTGGGAAACATCGGAATTTACCCCGAATGGAAAATGAAACTAAACGCCAAAGCCTTGAAATATCTGAAACGTCCGGCAGAGGTAATGGAGTCGAACCAGACTACTAAAAGCATCTTGGAAATTATTCTGATTATCGCTTTGGCGGCACTTTTTATTTGGCTTTATCGCCGCTTTGTCGCCGGGCGAAAGCCGGAACGCCCCGGATTGCTATACGGGCTTTTATTTATGTTTTTAATGCCCGTTTTTATTTTCCTCGGAATGCGGGGCGGTATTAAAGAAATTCCCATAAGTCAAAGCCAATCATATTATTCGCAAAAAGATGTACTGAATGACCTTGCGGTTAATACGGGCTGGAATCTGATGCATAGTATAATTAATACGGTGAGCATTTCGGAAAAGAATTTGTTTGAGGAAATGCCGCCGGAAGAGGCAGAGGCCATAGTGCAATCATTACACCGGCTGCCAAAAGATACAAGCATTTGTATTATCAATAATCCGCGACCAAACATCTTGTTTATTATAATGGAAAGCTGGAGCGCGGATTTAGTCCATGCTTTAGGTGGGCGCCCGGGCATTACCCCGCAATTTGATTCCTTATGCCGGGACGGATTGTTGTTTACGCATTTGTATTCCAGCGGAAACCGCTCGCAGCAGGGGTTGGCGTCCATACTTGGGGGTTTTCCGGCTTTGCCCATTACCACGCTCACCACTACACCCGAAAAGATGCGGCACACAGCGACGATTACGCGCCTGTTCAATCAGGAACATTACGCGACAGCCTTTTATTATGGCGGGCAATTGCGCTACGGAAATATTAAAGCATATCTGTTGCATAATCAGTTTCAAACAATCATCGAGGAGGCCGATATTAACCGAAAAATTCCACGGGGAAGACTGGGTATTCATGACGGCTATATGTTCCCTTTTGTTTTGGAACATATCAATAAGCTGCCGCAACCGTTTTTTGTAAATTATTTTACGCTGAGCTCCCATTCGCCTTATGATCAACCTATGAAAAAACGTATTGACTTCGGCGATAGTGAAGATAAATTTCACAACTCGGTATATTATACCGACAGTGTGTTGGGCGATTTTATTCGCGAAGCGAAAAAGCAGCCTTGGTACGCCAATACGCTGATTGTGATTGTTGCCGATCATTCGCATCAGACCTATACGCACCGTCCGATTTATGAACGGGATTACCGACATATTCCGATGCTGATTACGGGCGGGGCCTTGCAGGACAGTTTGCGCGCGACGCGTTACGAAAAAGTGTGTTCGCAAACCGACCTGACGGCAACGATTTTGCACCAGTTGCATTGGGATGCCTCGGACTTTTTCTGGAGTAAAAATTTATTTAATCCTTACACACCTGAATTCGCGTATTTTGAGTTAAATCAGGGTTTTGGATGGATTCGCCCCGAGGGCTATTTCGCCTTTGACCATTTCAACCGGCGATATTTTGTCAATACGATGCCGGACAGCCTGAAAACGGAGGCCCACCAAGAGGGAGCGGCTTATTTGCAGGTTTTGTTTCAGGAATATATCGATTTGTAATAGAGAACAATATGGAGCAAATAAGATATTACTTAATAAACGAAACTTATAAAGTCCTTCTTGTTGCTGGCATTAATCCTACACCTGGTGGCCATGATTTTTGCCATGGGATTCAGAATGTACGATGACCATTTTTTGCTAATCAAGGTGGCGCAATCCTGGGTGGACGGATACGATTATAATAACTGGTTGCCCCGGTCGCCCGGAAATAGCGGAATACCGCAGGGGCACAGTTTGTTTTACGTGAGCATCCATTTTTTGATTCTAAGTTTTTTCAAGTTTATCGGCTTTACCAATCCCGATTATCAGATGTATGCCATCCGCCTGATGCACGCGCTTTATTCGCTCTTGGTGGTGGCATTGGGCTATAAAATCACCTTGAAACTTTCCGATAAACACAGTGCCTACTGGGTGGGCTGGCTGCTTGGTTTATGCCCTGGCTCAGCGTGCGCAATCTGGTGGAAATGGTGGACCGTCTTTTACAGCGAATGAACCGCATTAACGCCAATGATACGATTTTTGTTTATTCGCATAAATAAGGGTAAAAGCATTTGGGGCGGAGCAAGTTACAGTTAAAAAACCTTATCCGTACACCAGAACTTCCATTCCGGCGGCACGTACCTTTTCGGCTATGACTTCCAGTTCCTCTCGGGAAATTTTTTCCAGACTATGGGTCGGGGTATCGCGTTCGATGGGATAAATCATCACATTACGGGGCTTGATTTCCTTGAGCAATTCAATCCAGGCATCCACTTCCTCAGGGGTCGTATTATCAAATGATTCCCCCAAATAATTCCCGCGGATAAACATCGTTTGCACAGTCAAATCCCCCTCAAACTTTTTTAAGCGTTCCACGATGGTACGCACATCAAGTTTGGTTTTGGGACGGTTTATCAGCCGTAATAAGCGGTCGTTGGCCGTATCCAGCTTCAGAATGTTTTGATCTACCTTTTTCAGGGCCTCTCTTATGCTGGGCTTATGCACCCGGGTCGCGTTGGACAGTACCGATATTTTGGCGTCGGGAAAATACTTATCACGCAGGGCGATAGTATCGTCAATGATTTCCGCGAAATCGGGGTGCACGGTGGGTTCGCCGTTTCCCGCGAAGGTGATATTGTCCGGCCCGCGGCCTTCCTCCTGCATTTTTTGCAGCATCTGCTCCAAAGCGTTATAAACCTCACTTCGCGGATGTAAACGGATATTATGGGTATGGTAAGTCCAGCCGCACTCACAATACACGCAGTCGAAGGTACAGTATTTCACATCATTGGGAAGTAAATTTATGCCCAAAGAAACACCGAGGCGGCGACTTTGCACCGGGCCGAAAATAATGCTGTCAAACAGGAATGTTGCCATACGCGATTTTGAAAAGAGCAAATGTAGGAAATTTCGCTTTTCGGAATATCATTGAATCCGCATAAATTGCATTAAAAAGTAGTACTTTCGTAAATCGAAAAATGAGCTATGGAAATATTCAAAAGCACCAAAAAACTCTTCAAAGAAAGCTTTGTTTCGATATTGTCGGAGCATCAAAGCCACGAGATTGACGAAGCCGCCTTTCCGGCTTATGCACACAACAATCCCTTGATTGATTATCTGTTTTGGGAGCGGGTGAAAACCGCATACCGTTACGCTTTGAAAATGCCCCAAGGCAGCCGCATGCTCGACTTTGGTTGCGGATCGGGCGTCTTGTCCTATATGTTGGCGAAAAACGGTTTTGACGTGCTGGCTACCGACCTCGACTTTGGCCCGGTTTCCCTGGTGAAAGAGCAAATCACATTCCCCGATTCCATTGAGTTTTTTGAAGGGGATATTATCAATAAAGATATGCCGGAGCAACAGTTTGATGCTATTTTCGCTTTGGATGTTTTGGAACATATCACCAATATTCCGGATTATATCGCTTTGTTTCGCCGATTGCTGAAGCCGGGCGGTATCATTATTGTTTCGGGGCCTACCGAAAATATCCTGTATAAAATCGGCCGTAAGATTGCCGGTGATGAATTTACGGGGCATTACCATGTAACCAATATCAAGAAGATAAAAGCGCAGTTCAGGGAATCCCTGGAGGTGAAAACCTTAAGACGTTTATTGTTTCCCGTAATTCTTTTTGAAATATTTCTGGCGCAAGAATCGCAGCCCGGTTAACGTACGCTATTACGTAGCTTGCTCCATGTTTTTGTACCCACCATGGACG
>CAYUAN010000387.1:0-11267 GCA_964442545.1 uncultured Prolixibacteraceae bacterium
AAAGAAACTATAAATAGCGGAGGTATTATGGATTTAACATTAAAAATATGGCGTCAGGCGAATGCCAAAGCCAAAGGAAAAATGGTTGACTATAAAGTGACCGGTGTTTCTCCCGACAGTTCTTTTTTCGAAATGCTGGATGTCTTGAACCAGGAACTCATTGAGAAAGGTGAGGATCCGGTAGCTTTCGATCACGATTGTCGTGAAGGTATCTGTGGTACTTGTAGTTTGTATATTAACGGACGTCCACACGGACCGGACAGCGCGGTTACAACCTGCCAGTTGCATATGCGTAAATTTAAGGACGGCGACACCATTACCGTGGAGCCGTGGCGTGCAAAGGCATTCCCGATTATCAAGGATTTGATTGTAAATCGTGGTGCTTTTGATGAAATTATTCAAGCCGGCGGTTATATTTCGGTGAATACCGGAGGAGTACCCGATGCCAACGCGATTCCGATTCCGAAGTATGATGCGGATTCTGCTATGGATGCTGCAGCTTGTATTGGTTGCGGCGCCTGTGTGGCCACCTGTAAGAATGCTTCGGCCATGTTGTTTGTGGCAGCCAAGGTTTCACAATTTGCCCATCTGCCGCAGGGCCGGGTAGAGGCGAAACTGCGTGTACAGCGTATGGTGGCCAAAATGGACGAGCTGGGATTCGGTAACTGTTCCAACACTTATGCTTGCGAGCAGGAGTGCCCGAAGGAGATTTCCGTTTCCAATATTGCCAAGATGAACCGGGAGTTCTTATCGGCTAAACTTTTTGCACAAAAAGACGAAGTATAGCACGGGAAGGATTTCTTTATAAAAATAAAAGCACCTGAATACTTGTGATTTGGGTGCTTTTTTATATCTTTACGAGCGTAAAAAACACCTAAAATAAAAACTAAATAAAACCTTAAATCATGAAAACGAAAAAATTACTTGCTTTTTTAATTATGTTTGGATTGTTGGGCATATATTCTTGTGATAAAGATGATGAAGAGCCTGAACCAGCACCGCCACCGGTAAATTCCAGTATAAGTTTTGAGAATGATAAAACAAGTATGGAATTTCCTTTGGAGAGTGAAATAGATATGACCATAACTTTCAAGGCGGAGAAAAAGATTGCGCGGGTGTATTATCAGGAACCGCAGCCAAACGGAACACACATTGAACGGGACATAACCATTCGTATGGGCCCGAATCATGATGAAATGGCCTTGGATAAAGCGGAGGCTGTTTATTATTTTCAAGTACCTGCCAACAAGTTGAACAGTTTGATGGCTAATCAAACCAAAGCCGAATATACCTTTACCGTAGAGGACAAAGAAAAGCAGAAAGTAAGTGCTACGTTTACGGTAACCAAGAAAGAAGGGACTTACCTGTCAAAAGAAGTAACAAATGGAGAGTTGTATCACATTGCCGGAAATCTTGCCGGTGCCTGGGACCTGGAGCATGATACGAAAGTTGGGTTGACCGCGGCTCCGGGAACGATGTTTATGATGAATACCGATGCGGACGGCGCCACATTTACGGGTAGTTGGAAATCCAATCCGGCCAATGCCTGTCGTTTTGTAAAAGCCCCGGCCAATTTTGATTATGCGCATGCTACGGAAGAGTCTGCCAAAGGGGTTTATAATGCCGGGACGCCTTCTTCCGCGGTAAATAATCCTCAGGCCAATGAGATGTATGTGGCTATGCAAAACAATAACTATTATGTAATAATGATTATTAATGTTGACCCCTCATTCAGTAGCGGAACCGGAACTAATCACGGACAATTGAAATTCAGATACCGGAAAAAACCGTAGCTTTTTAAGTTGAAATAATTTGAGAACCGCTGTTTTTCCCGTGAGAAGCAGCGGTTTCTTTATAATGATAATTATTGTATTCGCTTTTGTGGGCTTTCTTCTATCTTTGCGGGCAAATAATCGAATATGAAGGTAAGTATCGATACAAATTCGGGTTTCTGCTTTGGTGTGGTGAATGCCATTCAAGCGGCGGAACAGGTGCTGGAGCATGAAGACAAGCTGTATTGCCTGGGTGATATTGTGCATAATAATAAAGAAGTGGAACGCCTGGCTGCCCTGGGTTTGGAAATTATCGATCACGAGCAATTCCGTAAACTGCGTAATGTAAAAGTGCTGATTCGTGCCCACGGTGAGCCGCCTTCAACTTATAAAACAGCTTTGGAAAACGGTATTCAGCTTATTGACGCGAGTTGTCCCGTTGTGCTGAAATTACAGAATAATGTGCGTTTGGGTTTTGAAGAGATGCAGCGAAAGGACGGACAGCTGGTGATTTACGGCAAGCAGGGACATGCGGAAGTGGCCGGATTGGCCGGGCAAACGGCTGACCGTGCCATCGTAATCAATTCCGAAGAGGATTTGTTGGAGAAGGTGGATTTTACCAAGCCGATTAATTTGTTTTCGCAAACTACCCAGAGCATCGAGGGGTTTAATAATATCGTAAAGACGATAGAAACCAAACAAAAAGAAGCCGGGAAAACGGACAATTTTATTATTCATGACACCATTTGCCGTCAGGTATCACACCGGGCGCCACAGTTGCGTATTTTTTCCAAAAACCATGATGTAATCGTATTTGTGAGCGGAAAGAAAAGTTCCAACGGAAAATATTTGTACGGCGTGTGTAAGGAAACCAATCCGCGCTCCTATTTTATTTCATCCAAGGATGAGATTGATTTCAACTGGTTTAAGGAGGAGGACTCCATCGGTATTTGCGGAGCAACCTCCACGCCCCGCTGGCTGATGGACGAAGTGGCCGAAGCCATTGAGCAGGGACAAGGTTAATAAGTGAAACTCGGTTACTGGAGGTTAGAGCTTGTTTATACTTTGATGCTTTATTATTTCTTCTTTCTTCATTTTTGATTTCCACCTTCGCTAAAGCTACGGTCGATAAATTTGATTTGCTCCGCCCCAACACTCCAATATCCCATTACCCCAATCTAACAATGCCGGATTTCCTCCCGATAGGGTGGCAGGATTTCCTCCCGAAGGGATGGCAATTTAACAATAGAACCATTCAACCCGTTGATTTTCATAAAAAACAGTTTTGTCGTTAGAAAAATAATTTCTACTTTTGCAGCCCCTTAAAAAATTAGGGGAACGGTCAATTAAATTATTGTTTAACCAGACTGTATATCAGGCAGTCACAGAGATTTTATTTATGGCAGACGAAAATGTCAAAAAAGAAGAGGTTGTAGCAGAAACCGAAGAGGTGAAAGCAGAGCCTGTTGCAGAAGCAACAAAAGAAGAAGTAGTAGAAGTTAAGAATGAAGAGCCGAAAGCCGAAGAGGCCAAGGCGGAAGAAGCCCCCAAAGCAGAGGAAGTGAAAGAAGAAGCTCCCGTAGCTGAGGCAAAGAGCGATGAGCCCGTTGCTTTTGATTGGGATGCTGCTGACGAAGATATTGATATCTACTCAGAAGACGAGCGCAAGAAGTACTCAGAAATGTATGACGGCACCTTGAAGTCAATCGCAGAACAAACTGTAGTTGACGGTACCGTGATGTCTATTACCCCCCGTGAGGTGGTAGTGAATATCGGCTTCAAATCCGACGGAGTTGTTTCCCGTAGTGAATTGCGCTATAAAGAAGATTTGAAAGTGGGTGATGTAATACCGGTTTATGTAGAAAGCCAGGAAGATGCTCAGGGACAATTGGTATTGTCGCATCGCAAAGCCCGCACATTACGTTCTTGGGATCAGGTGAACGAGGCAATGGAGAAAGACGAAGTAATCAACGGATATATCAAATGCCGTACAAAAGGTGGTTTGATCGTTGACGTATTCGGTATCGAGGCCTTCTTGCCCGGATCACAAATCGACGTAAAACCCATCCGCGATTACGATATTTATGTTGGTAAAACCATGGAATTCAAAGTGGTTAAAATCAACAACGAGTATAAAAACGTGGTGGTATCGCACAAAGCCCTTATTCAGGACGAGCTTGAGGCACAGAAAGCCGAGATTATCTCGAAACTGGAAGTGGGACAAGTATTGGAAGGAACCGTTAAGAACATCACTTCATACGGTGTATTCATCGATCTGGGTGGTGTTGACGGCTTGATTCACATTACCGACCTTTCCTGGGGACGTATTAACCATCCTGAGGAAATCGTTCAGCTGGATCAGAAAATTAATGTGGTTATCCTCGACTTTGACGAGAACAAGAAGCGTATCGCCCTTGGTCTGAAACAACTTACCCCGCATCCGTGGGATTCATTGGATCCGAACCTGAAAGTGGGTGATAAAATTAAAGGAAAAGTGGTGGTTATTGCCGACTACGGTGCATTCGTTGAGATTGCTCCCGGTGTTGAGGGCCTGATTCACGTTTCCGAAATGTCATGGTCACAGCATTTGCGTACCGCTCAGGACTTCCTGAAAGTAGGCGACGAGGTAGAATCAGTGATTCTTACTCTGGACCGCGAAGAGCGCAAAATGTCTTTGGGATTGAAACAATTGATTCCGGATCCGTGGGAAAATATCGAGCAACGTTACCCCAAAGGTTCCAAGCATACGGCCGTTGTGCGTAACTTCACCAACTTCGGTATTTTCGTAGAGCTGGAAGAAGGTGTTGACGGTTTGGTACACATCTCCGATCTTTCCTGGTCGAAGAAAATCAAGCACCCGGCAGAGTTTACCAAGATTGGTGAAAAACTGGATGTTGTGGTACTGGACGTTGATGTGGACAACCGCCGCTTGAGCTTAGGACACAAGCAATTGGAAGAGAATCCGTGGGATGTATTCGAAACCGTATTTAATGTAGGTTCGATTCATAAAGGAACCGTGATTAGTGTAAATGATAAAGGTGCTGTTGTAACCTTGCCTTACGGTGTTGAAGGTTTTGCTCCGAAGCGTCATTTGCAAACCGAGGACGGTTCTGCCGTAACGGTTGATCGCGAGATGGAATTCAAGGTGATTGAGTTCTCCAAAGACAGCAAGAAGATTATTCTGTCGCATAGCGCAGTATGGAAAGATCAAGCTGCCGGCGAAAAAGCCAAGGATAACGCCAAAAATAAAGCTGCTGAAAAATCGACCAAGCAAGCCATGAAGAATGTGAACAAGAACGTAGAGAAGACTACTTTGGGCGACTTGGGTGTTTTGGATAGCCTGAAAGCTGAGATGCAGAAGGATGAGAAGAAGAAAGCAGAGAAGCTGTTGAAGGATATCGAAAACAAAGAAGCTAAAGCAGAGGCCAAGGCTGAGGCAAAAGCTGATGACAAAAAAGAGGAAGCGGCTGAATAAGCTGATTTCATAATAACGCAAAAAGCCCGCTTCAGTTTTGGAGCGGGCTTTTTTAATGAAAAGTCAAACGGTATTATAGATTATCTTCGGCGGCGCAAAAGAATCGCTTTTTAGCGCCGGTGCCGGGAAGCAAGGACGAAAAAAATTTTTAAGAAAAAGTATCATGTGAAAAGCTATCCAACAACCCTGTTTATTGCCCCCGACGGTTCTCTTGTGCCTAAATATGTCGGCCTTCCTCCACATTAATTAATAAGGGAAAATATTAGGCAAACCGGGCTGTTAAGTCCGGTTTTTTATTTCAATTGTTTCAGGGTAAAGGAAAAGGTAGTGCCGACACCGAGGGTGCTGCGCACATTAATGGTTTGCTTATGTGCTTCGATAATGTGCTTGACAATGGCCAGGCCAAGGCCCGTGCCGCCGGATTCCCGTGAGCGCCCTTTGTCCACGCGGTAAAAACGCTCAAACAGGCGGGGGATATTTTCTTCGGCTATCCCGATGCCGTTATCGCTGATTTCTACGAGCACATTTTCATCCATATCGTAAAAACTAATCTTTACCCGGGGATTTTTGGCCTCGCCCATATATTTCATGGCATTGTCAATCAGGTTTGAAAACACCTGCCGGAGGCGCTCCATATCCGCTTCCACAAAAATAGGCGGATGCTTTTCCAGATTGGCGATAAAAATATTGATGCCTGATTTTCCCGCCCGGTCCTCGTAATGTTCAATAATATCACCGACAAATTCAATCAGATTAAACTTTTCTTTTTTCAGGGCCAGCTCGCCCGATTCCAAGGCGCTGATGGTTGCCAAATCGTCCACCATCTCAATCATCCGCTCGATACTTTTTTCGGTGCGCTTCAAGTATTTTACATTGATTTCGGGGTCATCCAGGCCACCGTCCAGCAGGGTCATGATATAGCCCTGAATATTGAAAATCGGCGTGCGCAATTCGTGAGATACATTCCCCAGAAACTCACGGCGATATTGGGCGGTGGCTTTCAGACTGGCAATTTCTTCGCTCTGGCTTTTGGCCCAGTCTTCCACCTCCTTGCTTACGTCCTCCAGCGATTCGATATTACTTTCGTAATGCTGTACCAGGCTTTCCTTGCCCAATTTCAGGCGGTGGATGGTTTTGTAAATCAGCTTAATCTTACTGTAAATAAATCGGTCAAGGGTTTGATAAATAATAAAATAGACAAAGACGAAAAAAATCAGAAAGGTGATTCCGTACAGAATAAACCATTCCTGCCCCCACAATTGCAGTGTTATCAGCGAAGTAAAAGCCGCCACGACCACAATGGATAGGGTGGTAATCAGGGCAATGACTTTCGGATTATTCTTATGCCAAATCATCAGTCTTTATATTTGTAGCCCACACCTTTGATGGTGTAAATATTGTTCAGACTCAGTTTGTCGCGTATTTTACGGATGTGCACATCAATGGTACGGTCGCCCACGACCACCTGCTCGCCCCAAATCTTCGATAAAATTTCTTCTCGCGTAAACACCTTGCCCGGTTTGGAACAAAGGAGTTTCAATAGCTCGAATGCTTTTTTCGGCAACACTATCTCCTGCTGATTGCGAATTACCACATAACGGTCGAGGTCAATGGTAAGCTCGGGCAGCTTGATGAGGCGTGTTTCTTCCTGTTGGGCTTCCGGTTTTTTACTGCGGCGCAACAATGCTTTAACCTTACTCAGAAATATTTTGGGTTTTATGGGTTTGGCAATATAATCGTCGGCCCCCGCGTCGAATCCGGCAATTTGTGAATAATCTTCCGTGCGTGCGGTCAGAAAAATCTTGATGGAATGCTCCAGTTCGGGCAGTTCGTTCATGCGCGAGCAGGTTTCAATACCGTCCATATCCGGCATCATTACATCCAGCACAATCAGATGAGGAATTTCTTTGCGGGCGATGTCAATGGCTTCTTTGCCATTGGTTGCCGTTAATACCCGGTAGCCTTCTTTGCGGAGATTGTAGCCCAGAAACTCCAGAATATCGGGTTCATCATCCACCAACAGGATTTTGAAATCATGATTATCCATAAACAGGGTTTTGTTATCGAGGATAAAAATATAAAAACTATCCGTTGACTTTTGCCCGGAGCGAAATATAACTTTTAAATAATATAAGATAGATTATTTGCAGTCGTTCAGGCCTTTTTAATCCGCTGTTCGATAGCCGAAGTGGAGAAACCGGGAAGAAAATCAATGGTCTCCACGCTGCCGCCGTTTTGCATAACGGTGTCGTAGCCGACAATATCTTCGGCTTTATAGTCGCTGCCTTTTACCAAAACATCAGGGATTACCCGGTTTATCAAATTCAGCGGAGTTTCTTCGTCAAAAAGGATTACGGCATCCACAAATTCCATGGCGGCCAATATCATCAGGCGCGAATATTCGTCCTGAATGGGGCGGGAGGGGCCTTTCAGCTTGCTTACTGATTGGTCTGTATTGACCCCGATAATCAGTTTCGTGCCTTTGTCCGCCGCCTTGGATAAATAATCGATATGCCCCTGATGGATAATATCGAAACAGCCGTTGGTAAACACAATGCGTTCGCCTGCCGTTTTCCATGCGGAAATCAGCGCGTCCAATGTGTCATTGGTGAGAATCTTAGACTTTATTTTCCGGTAATGCGACATTTTTCTTTTTTGAATGGGCGCTGACAATCAGTAAGGAAAGTGCGCCGACGATTATTATCATTAATGTTTGTGCCGTCCAGGTAATCCATCCGATGGCGATTCCGATTCCCGATTCCTTGCTAATCCCGTACAGAATTAAAGTTTCGGCTACCAAAACGGGATACAAACCGATTCCGCCCGGGGTAATCATTATGCCGATAGAGCCGATTACCAACACGCTTAGGCTGACAATCATATTCAGGTCGGCCGTTTCCGGCAAACTCAGCAGACAGAGGTAAATCATCAGGTAATAGAAAAACCAGATTCCCAAAGAATAAACGATAAATAGAACCGGCTGTTTAATTTTAGCAATACTTTTCAGCCCTTCCCAAATACCGCCGAACAGCTTGGTCATTTTTTGCCAAAATGCCGAAGCGAAAATGCGTTTGCGGAAGATAAAAAAGATTAGTGCCGTCAGGCCGAAAAGAACAAGAGCTGTATTGCCAAACAAATGCTTGGTCGGGATAAAAGCAAATTTATCATGAATCTTGGGATAAATCTGCGTTTGCACGTAATGGTCCAGGTATTTGTATTGCGAGGCCAGGGTGATAAAAAACAAGCTGAAAAAGATAATCATATCAATAGAGCGCTCGATAATCACCGTGCCGAAAGATTTATCCACCGGAATTTTATCTTCCTTGTACAAGATGCTGCAACGGGCTACCTCTCCTGAACGGGGAATACCCAGATTGGTAAAATACCCAATCATTACCGCCAGAAAAGCCGACCAGGTGGACGGTTTGTAGCCCATGGGTTCCAATAATATTTTCCAGCGTACCGCCCGCATTAAATGACTGAACACACCCACTATAATGGACAGGATAACCCACCAATAATTGGCAATACGAAAACTTTTGAAAATGGATTCTTCCTGCTGTGGGGTAATATTGCGCACCGAAAGCCAAATCACCAGTATTCCCAACCCTAATGCGGCAAAAATTTTAATGGAACTGACGATTTTTTTCTTCATTCGGTGGAGTTTAGATTAGCGGGTTACGGGTAAATGAAAAAGGAAAGCCGACTATTCGATTTTATTTCCCTCTGTCGGAAAAACGATGGCCGGAACAAAACTTTTTGCTTCTTCAAAATCCATCCGGGCATAGGAAACAATAATCAGCAGGTCCCCCTTTTGTACCATACGGGCCGCGGCGCCATTCACGCCGATGGCACCCGAACCGCGCTCACCTTTTATTACGTAGGTGTTAAAGCGTTGGCCGTTATTGATATTGTAAATATCCACCCGCTCATTCTCAATGAGGTTAGCGGCGTCCATCAAGTCCTCGTCGATGGTGATGCTGCCGATATAATTCAGGTCGGCCTCGGTAACCGCTACACGGTGAATCTTCGATTTAAGTATCTCAATTTGCATAACGCGGCAAAAATACGAAAATTAGTGATTGAAATTGTTAATGAATGTCTTGCTAAAAGAACTCGATATTATCAAGCAAACGAACAGCCCCCATATGCACCACAATAAAACCCATCGGCCGTTGACTGTCTTCCCAGTTTTCAATCGGCTGCAGGCTGTCGGCGTCGGCCACTTCGAAATACTCCAGGGCGAAATCCTCGCTTTTTGAATAGCGCTCATACATCCAATGCTTAATTTGTTCCGGAGAGAGATATTCGCGCAGTTCTTTGGCTTTTTGCAAATTGGCATAAATCGCGGGGGCCTTACGCCTTTGTGAAAAACTCAGGCGTTTGTTGCGCGAACTCATCGCCAGGCCGTCTTTTTCTCGCACAATCGCACAAGCGATTATCTCGGGAGTCAAATTATATTGTTCCACCAAGGATTTCACTATCAGCAATTGCTGATAATCTTTTTTGCCGAAATAGGCACGATGAGGTTTAATGATTTCGAATAAACGCTTTACCACAACCGCTACCCCGCGAAAATGCCCTGGGCGATTAACGCCCTCCATTACCTGCTCCAGATATCCGAAATCAAATTCCGTGGTATCCGGTTCGGGATACATCTCGTCCACATCGGGATTGAAAAGGTAGTCGCAATCAATCTCTTCCAGCATTTGAATATCTTTTTCAATTTGCTGCGGATATTTAGCCAAATCATCGGGATTATTAAACTGGATGGGGTTTACAAATATGCTGCAAACCGCGATATCATTCTCGGCTTTTGCTTGTCGAATCAAGCTCAAATGGCCTTCGTGCAATGCGCCCATGGTAGGTACAAAGCCGATGCTGCGGCCTTCGTCCCGAAGTTTGCGCATGGCGGACTCCATTTCGGTAACGGTTTTAAAAATCTTCATTTTCAATAATATATCTAATTTGAGGCTCCCCGATTGTCAGGGATTCTGTTTTGCAAAAATCACAATTTTTACTACCTTTGCAAACTCATTTTAAAAATAAATAAATTTTATCATGGAAAAGCCAAAAGTACTGTACGTTGCCCAAGAAATTGCACCTTACCTGAAAGAATCACATATTAGCCATATCGGTCGTCATTTGCCGCAGGCGACTCAGGAAAGCAAGAAGGAGATACGTACGTTCATGCCGCGTTTCGGAGTTATCAACGAGCGACGCAATCAGTTGCACGAGGTGATTCGCCTTTCGGGTATGAATTTGATAATTAATGATATGGATCATCCTTTAATTATCAAAGTTGCTTCCATTCAGTCGGCGCGTATGCAGGTTTATTTCATTGATAACGAAGATTATTTCCATCGCAAGTTTGTGTTCCGGGATAAGAACGAAAAGTTTTTTAAGGATAATGACGAACGGGCGATTTTTTATGCGCGCGGGGTGTTAGAGACGGTGAAAAAATTAGGATGGGCGCCGGATATCGTGCATTGCCATGGCTGGTTCAGCAGTTTGGTGCCGATGTATCTGCGCAATATCTTTGATGATAATCCATTGTTTAACGATGCCAAGATTATTTTCTCGGTTTATAATGATAGTTTTAAGGAGAAGTTTGATAAGGAGTTTCCCAATAAATTAATTCAGGAGGGATTGAGTGAGGATAAGGTAAATCACTATAAATCGAGTGATTATATGGGTTTGATTAAATCGGCAATTGATTATTCGGACGCCATTATTTATGGAGAGGAAAACATTGATCCCGAGATTGACCAGTATATTAAAGATTCGGGTAAGGTATTTATGGAATACCCGGGTGAAGATAATTACAAGGAAACATACAATAAATTCTACGATACCCTGTTAGAAGAACGGTAGTTTTTATAAAAGAGATAGAAATTGAAAAAAACAAGAGTTCTACATAATGTGCTGATAATAATATTGTCAGCACTCGTTTTATCTTCATGTACCAAAAAAGAAGATATTGGTCAGGAGTTGCTTGAATTGCCCGGCGACGTCCTTGG
>CAYUAN010000388.1:0-6405 GCA_964442545.1 uncultured Prolixibacteraceae bacterium
AAAAACGGAGATCTGATTGCCGGGGATTTTGTGCTGCACCGGCCCAAAAGTTACTTTCTGGCATACAACAAAAAGGCGCAGGGGGCTTATGCCGATGTGCATTTCCCGCTATCGAAGAAAAAGGACGCCCCCAGCATGCGCACCTATGGCGGCATTGCGGTATCGCGCGGCAAATTCGCCCGGAACCAAATAATGGGCATCGAAGGCAGTCAGGGCCCTTACAAACTGCACGGGGCAAACTTCGAACGCTATATCGTGGTATTGAGCGGAACCGAGCGGGTTTATATCGACGGCAAACTTTTGACACGCGGTCAGAATTACGATTACATCATTGATTATAACACAGCCGAAATCACTTTTATGCCGCGGGTTTTGATAACAAAAGACAAACGGATTAATGTGGAATTTCAGTATAGTGACCGAAATTACGCCAGTTATCTGCTCAATGCCGGACTGGAATACAAAAGCAAAAAGCTGCAACTGGCCACACATTATTATAAGGAAAGCGACCTGAAAGACCAGCCCCTCGATCAGGAACTAACGGATGCACAAAAGCAATTGCTGTACAATATCGGTGACAGTTTATTTCTGGCCATCAGCCCGAAAGCGGACAGTGTGGCTTTCAACGGGAATGAGGTTTTGTACAAAAAAATCGACAGTTTGGGCTATAGCCCGGTTTATGTGTATTCCACCAATCCCGACAGTGCACACTATCGCCTGGGATTTACAATGGTAGGGGCGGGCAATGGCGACTATGTGCAGATAAAAAGCGCCGCCAACGGCCGCGTGTTCAAATGGGTGGCCCCCGTCAACGGTGTACGGCAGGGTGATTATGAACCCGTAGTGCTTTTGGTTACGCCCAAGAAACGTCAGATGGTGGTAATGGAGGCCGCTTATGAAGTTTTGAAGAATACGCACATCAAGGCCGAACTGGCCTTAAGCAATAAAGATTTGAACCTTATGTCGCCTTATGATGATGCCGACAACCAGGGTGTTGCCTATAAAGTCGGATTGGATAACAGCATAAAGCTGAATAAGACAAAAAAAGAGGCCTGGCGGCTGAAAACGGCGGTCAACTATGAATTTATCGATAAAAACTTTAGCACAATCGAGCGCTTCCGGCCTGTGGAATTTAACCGCGACTGGAATATCAGCACCTATGATTTCAAAGAGCAGCATTTGTTTGATGCCGCCATCGGATTGGAGCAAAAAAGGCGGGGTTTTGTTCGCTACCAATTCAAGAATTATTCGATGCAGGATGATTATCGCGGTATTCGCAACCGCCTGATCGGAAATCTGAATATGAATCATCAATGGCATTTGGATTTTGACGGAAGTTTGACCCAAACGGATAATAAAATCGTAAAAACAGATTTCCTGCGTCATCGGATAAATATCAGCAAGGGATGGAAAAATATACGGATCGGGATGAATGAATTGGCCGAGAACAACCGCATCAAAGACACACCGACGGATTCGCTGACTGCGAGCAGTTACGCCTTTCAGGAATTTACCGCCTATGTGGAAAACGGCGACACCGCCCGCAACAAATTTCGCCTGCATTACAAATGGCGGGAGGATAAGGTGAGCAGCCGGAACAATCTGTACCGCGCCATGCTGGCCAACGAAGCGGGACTAACTGCCGCATTGCTCAAAAGCAAATCCAATAAATTGCGCCTGACATTCAGCTACCGTAAACTGGAAATCACGGACAGCACACTAACCCGGGTGCGCCCCGACGAAACCGGTTTGGGACAAATCGATCATAATTTACGCCTGTGGAAAGGCGCTTTGATTGCCAATACATTTTACCAGATTGGTTCGGTGATGGAAGTGGAGAAAGAATTCAGCTATGTGGAGGTGTCGCCCGGACAAGGCGTATATTCCTGGACGGATTATAACGGAAACGGCGTGAAAGAGCTGGACGAATTTGAGATTGCCGCCTTTGCCGACCAGGCGGATTATATCCGGGTATATATTCCGGGAACGAATTACATCAAGACTTTCGGAAATCAATTCAGCACTTCCATTATGTTGAATTTCGGCCGCTTATGGCGACGTTCAAAAAATAAATTCCTGCGCGGACTTTCGCATTTTTCCAACCAACTGGTTTACCGGTCGCAGCATAAAACCCAAAGTAATGATGTTTGGGAAATCGCCAATCCCTTTTACACCGATATTTTCAACCCAAAAGTACTCAGCGCCAACAACAGTTTCCGGAACACCTTTTATTTCAACCGCACCCACCCGAAATACGGTGCAGATTTGAGCTACCGCAGCAACCAGATGAAATTATTGATGACCAACGGATTCGAAAGCAAGGAAATGAGCGAATGGCAATTGCGTTTGCGCTGGAATATGAATCGTCGCTGGCAAATTAACCTGCGCATGAACGAGGGAGACAAGGAATCAAATTCGGAATTTTTCAATAGCCGCGACTACAGGATTGCCTACTACAATATTGAGCCCTCATTGGTTTTTCAACCCAACAAACAAATGCGTGTCAGCGCTACTTATGCCTATGGGAGCAAGGATAATCAAATTGGGTTGATGGAAAATGTCATCAGTCAGACGACCCGCCTCGATGCTAAATACCACCTGCTGAAAAGAGGAATGCTCAGCGGTATGGTTCAGTATATCTCATTGAATTATAATGGAAACCAAAACAGTCCGGTAGCCTTCGAGATGATGCAGGGCCTGCGCTCGGGCGACAACTTCACATGGAATATAGCCTACCAGCGGACAATCTTAAAGAATCTGCAATTAAGCATTAATTACAATGGCCGCAAACCGGCCGATACCGATGTGATTCACGTAGGCAGCGTGCAATTGCGGGCATTCTTTTAAACTACAACTCTCCGTTTTTCTTCATCCGGTAAATAGTGGACTTACCTATCCCCAACCGGCGGGCCACCTCCTGAATATTGTTATCGTATTTATCCAAAAACGACCGGATGATGCGCACATTAAATTCCTGCAGCGTATATTCGCTATCCAGAATATCCATAAACGAACTGGTATTGGTATGGAACGTAATATCCTCGGGGCGAATTACACCATCGGTGGCCATTACGGCAGCCAATTCGATAATCGCTTTCAGTTCACGCACATTTCCGGGGAATGGGTATTTCATCAGCTTGGCATTGGCCTCCGTGGAAAGGGTTAACTGCTCCATTCCGTTTTCGCGGCAGAACTCGCTGATAAAATGTTTGGCCAAAATAGTAATATCGTTACCGCGATCACGCAAAGGCGGAATCTCGATGGGCAGGCCCAGCAAGCGGTAGTAAAGGTCTTCGCGGAAATTGCCTTTTCGCACTTCATCCTGCAGATTGCGGTGGGTGGCGATAATGATACGCGCATTCACTTTTATTACACCGCTACCGCCTACACGGGTCAGTTCTTTTTCCTGCAAAACACGCAGAAGCTTGCTCTGCATATTCAGGCTCATCTCTCCTATTTCGTCCAAAAACAAGGTTCCGTTTCCGGCTTCTTCAAATTTTCCGATACGGCGGGCGTTGGCTCCGGTAAACGAGCCTTTTTCGTGCCCGAACATCTCGCTTTCAATCAGTTCTTCGGGGATAGCCGAAACATTCACCACCACAAAAGGTTCGTTACGACGAGCCGAATTGAAATGAATAGCCTTGGCCGCCACTTCTTTTCCGGTTCCCGTTTCGCCGGTAATGGAAACCGTAATATTAGTCCGCACCGCCTTATCCAAAAGGTTAAACACCCGTTTAATGGCGGGGCTGTTTCCTTTCATAATATTGCTGAACTCATATTTATGCACCACCTCGTCGCGCAGGGTTTGTACCTCACGTTTTAGTTTCAGATGCTCACGAGCGTTTTTGATAGTGTTCCACAAACGGTCTTTGGCATCATCATTCTTCACAATATAATCGTAAGCCCCCGCCTTAAGCAGCTCCACAGCGGTTACAATATCGTCCTGGCCGGAAATAATTATCACGGGAATATCCGGTGTGGTTTCATGTATTTTTTGTAATACTTCCAAACCGGACATATCAGGCAGACGATAATCCAAAGTGATGATATCCGGATGCTTATACATATTGGCGATGCAGTCTTTACCCTTGGTAAAAACTTCAACCTGGTATTCCGGATTCTGTGTCAGGTGATAGGATAATAAGCGGCCATATATCGGGTCATCCTCGACGATAAAAATTCTATTGGTAGTCATGAACTGATTTTCTTTTTTTTAGAATAACTTTCAAAAATAAACAAATTCCCAATATATTTTCCAAAATTTGGAAAATTTTGCCTGGAAAAATAAAAACGCCCTTTCCATTAGATATGCCCTCTCCAAGAGTTACAAACTCTTGGAGAGGGCATGGAAAGGGCGTTTACACTTTTTCTAATTCTTACAATCTATTCCGCAGCATTCGAAGCTCATGTTCCAGCTCATCAATCCGTCGCATCAGATTCTGAATTACATCCAGGCCTTCGTAATTTATGTTCAAATCGAAATGCAGGCGCATCAGTTTTTCAAACTCGGCCAATTGCTCTTCGGCAATATAGGCACCGTCGTCCTGCATCTCAAGTTCCATTAACTGATATTCCGTTAATGCATCAATAAATTCCGGCGGCACATCATACACCTCACATATCTGACGGGCATGTATTCTATTATTTATCTTCATCTTACGCTCTCAGTTTTGCCAATTGTTCAAACAATTCTTTTTCCTTTTTCGACAGTCCGGTAGGGATTTTTATCCGGTATGTTACATACAAATCTCCAAACTGGCCTTCCTTCTTATATTTCGGGAAACCCTTGCCTTTCAATTTCACCTTCGTTCCGTTTTGAGTTTCGGGTTTCACCTTCAATTTCACCTTACCGTCCAGCAGGTTAATGGTAACATCTCCACCCAAAACCGCTTTATACAGGTCGAGGTCCATATCAAGATACAGGTCATCCTTTACCCGTTTGAAGTTTGTATTATTCACAATATTAAAACGGATATACAAATCCCCTTTCGGGCCGCCGTTCATGCCCGGTCCGCCATGGCCCCGGATGATAATCTCCTGCCCGTTTTCCACACCGGCAGGAATGGTGATGCGGATTTTCTTCCCGTTCACCTCCAGCGTTCGTTTATGCGTACGGAATACATCGGTGAGCGATAATTGCAGTTCGGCATGATAATCCTGCCCTTTGAACTGCATTCCGCTCCGGCGCGAGCGATGACTGCCGCCAAACGAACCGCCACCGCCAAACATCTGCTCGAAAAAGTCGGAGAAATCGCCATCGCCAAATCCTCCACTGTAATAGGATTGGCCGCCACCGCCACCTGCATAAGCATGTTGCGATTGCCGCTGGCGTTTCGCCTTTTCAAATTCCTCGGCATGCTTCCAATCCTTACCGTACTGATCGTATTTCTTACGGTTTTCGGGATTGCTCAATACCTCGTTGGCTTCATTTATCTCCTTAAACCGCCGCTCAGCCTCTTTATCCCCCGGATTCAAATCGGGATGATACTTACGGGCCAGCTTGCGGTAGGCCTTTTTTATTTCCGCCTCCGAAGCATTTTTGCTTACACCAAGTATTTTATAATAATCTATAAATTCCATAACAACATATTCCTCCTTAAAATAGTTTTCAGCTTATGCGTATTAGCGCTTCCGCTTCCGCTTATACTCATAATCTTTACGCTCCAGTTCATACTGTCGCTTTACCGCTTTTTTGAAGTTCGAAAACAAGCCGGTCAACACCTTCAACACGTCTTTGCCTTCCTCTGCCAGCAACATTTTTTTCGACTTCATGTTCAGCGACAAACTGGCTTTATATACCGAAGAAGAATAATCAATAATAAGCTCCATCGTCATATCTTTATCATACTTCTTGAACAGCTCATTATAGTATTCCTGCTTCGACTCAAATAATTTCTTTACATCTTCTTGTAAGTTTTCTTCTACCTCTTTGAGGTTTTTAATCACATAATTAATCATAACAATTTGTTTTTAAAATGGTTAAAAAAGCCCGTCTGTCCGGACGGGCCGTGTATTAGTTCACCCGGATATTTTTTACGGGCTTTGGTTTCAATTCCTCTTTTTTCGGAATTGTAATTTGCAGAATACCATTATTGTACGCTGCATCAATCTTATGTTTCAATACCCATTCGGATAAGGAGAAGGTATGTTGAAATTCTTGATAATTAAATTCTTTGCGAATATAATACTCTTCTTTATGCATACGCGGCTCATTTTCTTTTTTATGAGCGGACACTAAAAGATGGTTTTTATCGAGTTGTATTTCAAAGTCCTCTTTTTCGAAACCCGGAGCGGCAATTTCGATAACAAAATCATCGGCACTTTCCTTAATGTTTACTTGTGGTGTGCTCGAAAAATTTTGATCGCTCCACGATTCATAATCTTCTCCCAAAAATCTCCTTAACA
>CAYUAN010000389.1:0-3733 GCA_964442545.1 uncultured Prolixibacteraceae bacterium
TTAGTCCGCAGGAGCGAATCGGACAACTTTTTATGATTCGCGCTCATTCCAATAAAACGAAGGCCTATCACGAGGCGGTGGCCGATGAAATTCGCAATAATAAAGTCGGCGGCCTTTGCTTTTTTCAGGGTGGTCCTGCCCGGCAAATCAAGCTGGTAAATTATTATCAAAGCATTTCCAAAACACCTTTATTTATAGCAATTGATGGCGAATGGGGCGTTTCGATGCGACTCGATTCTGTGGAAAAATATCCGCGTCAGATGACTTTGGGGGCCATAGAGGACGACAGTCTGATTTATCAGATGGGCCGCCAAATTGCCGAGCAGTGCAAGATGGTGGGCGTAAATATCAATTTCGCGCCGGTGGTGGATGTAAACAACAACCCGAAAAACCCCGTAATAAACAGCCGCTCATTTGGCGAACAACCCCGGCGGGTAGCCATAAAAGCGCTGGCTTATATGCAGGGAATGCAAAGCCAAAATGTACTGGCTGTGGCCAAACATTTCCCCGGACACGGGGATACGGATTCCGATTCGCATAAGACTTTACCGACTGTGCACGCCGGTTTGGCCGAGATAGACAGCGTACACCTTCCGCCTTTTCGCGCGTTAATTGACCACAATGTTGGCGGGGTGATGGTGGCGCATTTGTTTATTCCCGCCTTGGATTCAACCCGGGGACAAGCATCCAGTCTTTCGCCCAAGGTAGTCAACGGGCTGCTGAAAGACAGTTTGGGCTTCAAAGGCCTGGCCATCACCGATGCATTGGAGATGAGAGGAGTGGCCAATTACAACAAACCCGGCGCTCTGGAAGTCAAAGCATTATTGGCCGGAAACGACATCCTTTTAATGCCCAATGACCTGGGCTTAGCCATTTCGGCAATTCAGGAAGCCATCGACAGCGGCGAAGTGAAACAAGAATATGTGGATGCTAAAGTAAAAAAGATACTCGCTTATAAATACGAGTTGGGATTAAACCAAAGAAAAACACTTAGCTCCGAAAATATTTATCAACGCCTGAACGCACCGGCCAATCAAGCATTGATTAAAACACTTTATCGTGAATCAATTACATTGATTCGTAATAAAGACGGCATTCTTCCATTGGACGTAGATTTAAAGAAAAAAGTAGCGGTAGTTACCATCGGTTTTTCTGCCGATAATGCCTTCAGCCGAAAAGTAGGACAATACCGCAAAGCCGATCGCTATCATCTCGACGCCCGTAGTTCCATGGACAAGGTAAAGCAGTTGGTAGATCGTGTAAGCGCCTATGATGTGGTTATTGTGGCTGTAACGAAAACCAGTAATTCGGCCCGGAGAAACTACGGCATTTATCAGTCCTCGATTGATTTTGTAAACCTTTTGGCCCAACATACCCGCGTGGTGCTTGATGTGCATGCTAATCCCTATTCCATCAATCGCTTTGCGGAAGGCAGCTCTGCCGATGCCATTCTACTGACATACCAGGATAATGATATGGCTCTGGAAGCCGCTGCCGAGGCGATTTTCGGCGGCTCGGACATTAAAGGAAAGATGCCTGTCAGCGCGTCTCCGGCCTTGCCTGCCGGCTATGGATTGGATTTAAAAAAAAGTCGAATTAACTTCGGGCTGCCCGAAGACAAAGGAATAGACAGTGACACGCTTTCCTATATCGACAGTGTCGCCCTGGAAGGAATAAATGCGGGCGCTTATCCCGGTTGCCAGGTTATGGTCGTCAAAGACGGCACGGTGATTTATGATAAGTCATTCGGGAAATTCACCTATGAAGGAAATGAAACGGTTGCCGGCAGCAGTATTTACGACCTGGCCTCCATCACCAAGGTGTTAGCAACCACTTTGGCTGTGATGCGCTTGGAAAGTGAAGGCAAAATTGATGTGGATAAGCGTTTGAAAGACTACTTGCCCGAATTGGATTCCACAAACAAAGGCAAACTGGTTATCCGGGATGTGATGAGTCATCAGGCACGCTTAACTCCTTGGATTCCATTTTATATGAACACTTTGGATGATGACAAGAATCCGGATGCCCGTTTATATTCCAAGGAGCCGAAAGAGGGATACAGCACCCAGGTGGCGGATCATTTGTATATACTGGACACCTATCGCGACAGTATTTTGCACACCATAGCCGAGTCGAATATGCTGCGGCGCAAAAAGTACCGCTATAGCGACCTGGGATTTATTATGCTGAAAGAAATAATCGAACGCCTTAGCGGCACATCGCTTGACCGCTATGTGGACAGTGTATTTTACCGGCCCTTGGGCTTGCAGCATATCGGCTTCAATCCCTTGCAGCATACGGAACGGGCTGAAATTGTTCCCACGGAACAGGACGGATATTTTCGCCACCAACTGATTCAGGGCTATGTGCACGATCAGGCGGCCGCTATGATGGGCGGGGTTTCGGGCCACGCGGGACTGTTCAGCAATAGCCTGGATGTAGCCATCCTCTCGCAAATGTTATTGAATAATGGAATTTACGGAAATACGGAATTTCTGGACTCCAACGAGATTGAAGATTTTACGCGCCAGCAGTTTCCCCTGAACCACAATCGTCGCGGCCTGGGATTCGACAAGCCCTTGCCCAACCCTATTTACGGCGGCCCCACCTGCGAATATGCCTCCTATATGAGTTACGGCCACAGCGGATTTACCGGTACCTATTTTTGGGTGGACCCCAAATATAACCTGGTGTATGTATTTCTGTCGAACCGTGTTTACCCGGATGCCGAAAACCGCAAGCTGATAAAACTGGATATCCGCACCCGTATTCAGGAAGTTATTTATAAAGCTATCGGCGCCGAGAAAAGATAAGGACGCACATTCACATTCTTTCCACAATTGTTTGAACTATTTGACTCTAAGACTCAGGAAAAGATGTTTTTCCTACGATTGTTTCCGCTGATATGGTTTCTCAGCAAACTTAAATCCAAGACTATTCCTCCTCAAACACTACCGTTTCCACTTTGTGCTTAATCAGAAGGTCAATTACCGCGTCAAGCTTGGCTTGCACTTTTGGCATTTTAGGCAAACGGCCCAGGGGCAAAGGAAGCAATACGCGAATGGCAACAAAATTCTCTTCAGGAATCAACTCGAAACCGGTTTCCGTTCCCGCCAAAACTTCCATCTGATTTTCATCGGGCATCACCAGGATATTAAAACCCAGCGACTCCCCGCTAAACATGCCCATTAAAGGCATTGCCACAATATTGTAATTACGATAATATCCGGAATAAACATCTTCACTCCGTTTTAGCCCCAATTGCTCCAAATCACTAATATTATGAAGCAACTTCCGCAAGCGGCGGCGTTTGTAATGCACATTATAAATATGGCTTAATGCGCCCATAAACAAAGCAAACGCCATCAAAATAAGGAGCAATTGCATCGCACCCTCCGTATCGGTATAGCCCTTAAAAAAGCGAATGGCCATCACCACGGCAAATAACAGCAACGACAGTACAAACCAGCGACGATAATAATATTGAAAAATCTCTGCGGAAGTCATTTCTATTTACGCTCCCATATTTCATAAGTAAAGCGAAAGCTCCCCTCCTGCTCCGGCGGCATATCGGTTTTTTCCACCAATTTCCATACTTGCTCGTCAATTTCGGGGAAGAATGTATCCGCCTCAAAATCACGGTGTACGCGGGTGATATAAAGTTTTTGCGCTAAAGGCATAAACTGACGGTAAACAGAGCCGCCGCCCATAATGAAATTCTCCCGGCCGGCAT
>CAYUAN010000390.1:0-3336 GCA_964442545.1 uncultured Prolixibacteraceae bacterium
AGTTTCTTTTTCAAGCTTCACTTCAATTGAAGTTTTACCGTCAGGTGTTTTATATATTTTAATTTCAGAACCTTCCATTTAACAAATATACTATTCCTTTTTATTTTTTTGAATTTAATATCCTAATAATGCGGCACAACGTCCCAATATACTTACCAGTCAGTATATTTCCACTTTCATCTGTAAAAATATATAAAAAATCACTTCAATATCCGCATTGATTTCCGGAAACCAATTGCCTGTCAATCACTTTTCTGCCGTCCCAACTGGGCCACAAATACACCCAAAGTTACAATAAAGATACCGAGCAGCATTTTGATGGTAATCGTTTCGTCGGGGAGCAGAAACCAAGCGGCGATAACGGTTACCACCGGAATCAGATTGGTAAAGGCGGCCGTTTTGCTTGCCCCGATCCGTTCCACCACCTTTACGAAAAATACCAGCGCCATAATGGACGAAAAGAGAATCAGTTCGCCCAGGGCGGTGATTAGCTCCCAATTGGGCCTGATGCGGATAAAATCGGAAAACTCGAAATAAAGGAAGAAGGGCAGGAAATAGAAACTGCCGATAACATTCGTCGCGATAATAATGGTGATGGGATTGTATTTAGCCGAAAGGGGCTTGAGCTGTATGGTGTAATAGGCCCCGGCAAATACGGCCAGCAGCAGCAAGAGGATTCCGGCCGGTGAATATTCAAGGCTGAGGTCTTTTTTGAGAATCATTATCAGGATGCCCGCGAAGGAAACCACAATGCCGATATAGTTCATCCTGCTCAGGCGTTCGCCCAGCTTAAAATGCGCCATCACAGGCGTAACGATGGGGATGGTGGCAATCATGATGGCCGCCACCGATGAGGAAACCAGTTTCAGCCCGAAACTTTCGCCGATAAAGTAGGCGAAGGGCTCCAGAAAGGCCAGCAGGAAAAAGGCTTTGTAGTCCTCGGGCTTTGGTTTTACGGGAATGCCCGTTAGCTTGCCCAGGGCAATAAGCAGCAGGGCGGAGATAAGCAGACGGATGTAGATGGTTGTCAGCGGGTCGTAATATTGGTACACGATTTTTACCCACACAAAGGACATGCCCCAGAAAAGCATGGCGAAAAACGCCAGGGCATAAGTACCGATGGGGATACGCGCGCTCACAATGTTGGGGGGTATTTACGGATTAGAAATCAAACCAATCCTCGATGCGGTAACGCTCGCTGTCGCTGTAATCCTTATGGCTGAACTCGTTGGTATGCGGGTCGTAGATATAGTCCCTGGCCCATTCTTCGTGATTTTCCGAGATTGCTTCCACGGCATCGCAGATAAAGTGCAGCTCCTCATCCGTCATGGTCGGGTGCACCGACAGGCGTATCCAGCCCGGCTTAAGCGATAAATCGCCCTGATTAATCATTTCGGTAATGCGGTGTGATTCTTCGTAGCTCACATCCAGCAGCAAATGTCCGTAGGTTCCGGCGCAGGCACAGCCGCCGCGCACCTGAACGCCGAAGCGGTCGTTCAGCAGTTTTACCACCAGGTTGAAATGTACATCGTCCAGATAGAAGGAAACCGCGCCCACACGCTCCTGCACATTATCGGCCAGGATATTCATCCCCTTGATTTTCGGGAAGCGTTCGAAGATAATCTTCATCAGCTCATGTTCGCGGGCACGGATGTTTTTGGTGCCCATTTTCTCTTTCAGCTCGATGGCCAGAGCAGTTTTCATGGCTTGCAAAAAGCCCGGTGTGCCGCCGTCCTCGCGCACTTCGATATTATCGGAATACTTGTACTCGCCCCAGGCATTGGTCCAGTCCACGGTGCCGCCGCCCGGCTGGTCGGGACTCTCGTTATGGTAAAGGTCTTTGTTAAACAGCAGTACGCCCGACGAACCCGGTCCGCCTAAGAATTTATGGGGTGAAAAGAAAATAGCATCCAAAGCTTGTAATTCGTTCTCGGGATGCATATTGATATCAACATAGGGAGCCGAAGCGGCAAAATCCACAAAGCAGAGTCCGCCGTTTTCGTGCATAATTTGCGCCATCTCGTGGTAGGGTGTTTCTATTCCCGTAACATTGGAACAAGCGCTGAAGGAGCCAATTTTCAAGGGGCGGTCTTTGTATTGCTCGACGGTAGCCCGCAGCTTGTCCAGGTCCACCAAAAGATCGTCGCCCGGCTCCACCAATACCACATCGGCGGTGGTTTCGTACCAGGAAGTATGGTTTGAGTGGTGCTCCATATGCGTGATAAACACCACCGGACGCTCGCTGTCTTTGGGCGTACATTCCTTGGTTTTGGTATTCAGCTCGGCGCAGTTTTTCAGGCCCAGTATCCGTTGCAATTTATTGACTACGCCCGTCATTCCGAATCCCGCGGTAATCAGCACATCGTCTTCACCGGCATTGACGTGCTTGCGGATAATGTCTTTGGCATGGTGATAGGCCTTGGTCATAATGGTCCCCGACTCGCTGGTCTCGGTGTGGGTATTGGCCACATAAGGACCGAAACGGTGTGAGATAATATCCTCGATGTCTTTGTACAAACGGCCGCTGGCCACCCAATCGGCATAAATCATTTTCTTTTCTCCGTAAGGAGTTTTGAATACCAGATCATTACCGATTACTTTTTCCTTAAACTGCTTGAAATACTGTTCCATTTGCCAATTTTTTGATGTTTTTTAGAATAGGCAGCAAAGGTAGAAAAAAAGCTGTTGAGTAGGCGAGGGGTAGGGGCTGAAATAACAGGAATTATCAAATTTGAATCCGCTTGCTTTTGGAGGTGATAAGATGGAAATTTATGAGTGTTGTTTGGGGTGAACCATATAAGACATACTAAGGGCATATAAGTTTTGATTGCTTTACTGTGTTCCTCTGTGTGCACACCGTGTTCCTCTGTGAAGTCTTTATGGATATTTTTTCAACATTAAGAAATTAAGGAAAATTAAGTAGTTATTGCACAAAGAGCACAAAGGAGACACAGAGTTTTACAAAGATTTTTTTGAACCATATAAGGCATATAAGTTTTTGAAAGTTTTACTGTGTTACTCTGTGTATAACACTGTGTAACTCTGTGAAATCGATAGGTGGCTGTTGCACAAAGGGCACAAAGAAGACACAAAGTTGAACAAAGATTTTTTGGAACCATATAAGGCATATAAGGGCATATAAGTTTGGGTTGTTTTACAGTGGAGACTTTTCAAATTCGTAAATAAAAATCAAAAAAGACTAACATCTCGACAGACTCGATGACCTCTGTTCCAAGCCCCAAGCCCTCTGCCCCAAGCTCCAAGCCCTCTGCCCCAAGCTCCAAGCCCTCTGCTCCAAGCCCTCTGCCCCAAGCCCTCTGCCCCAAGCCCCAAGCC
>CAYUAN010000391.1:0-14726 GCA_964442545.1 uncultured Prolixibacteraceae bacterium
GGTCAAAGTGTCGCTACCAAAGTTTCTGATGAGCACTTCCACTTGAATGCTGTCGCCGGTTACGGTACTTCCCGCAGGATTCACGATTAATTTAACCCCTGCATCCTGAGCAGCTTTCGGTATGGATATTTTGAAATCATCAAAAGCGATACCATCGGCGGATACATTGTACACATCCGATTTGAACTTAAAGCGTAACTGGAAACTGTTCCCTGTATTGAACACCAAAGAATCCAAAGGAATCTTGGTATAGTTCCATCCGCTATTGCTCATGGCCCAAACGTGGTCACCGCTAATTTGCGTATTGTACCAGTTCACAGAACCGGGCGCTCCCATATATCCGTAAGCATGCCATGAAGCTCCCTTATCCACTGAATACTCCAATTGTCCATAAGCATTCGTCCCGCTCACATCTACGAATAAATAGAACTCCATAGTCGCAGTGTTTGCGTAAGAAGGAATACGGAAATACGGAGAATAAACATATTCTTCGGCATCTGTAGGATAGTTCTGAGACAAGCCGGTTACCCAGGCTTTTTGGCCTGAATATGCACCGGTAATATTCGCCTTATTCGGCGTTCCTTGTACCCACAATTTTGCAGAACCTTCGGCAAACCAATCCGTTTTCAATTCAAAACCATCGGAATAAGTCGGATAGTATGTATCCATTCCCATGAAATTCACACAAATAGTATCATTTGCCGGATTACCGTCATTAGTCAATTCACCGAACACACAAACCTGCTGTAAACCGGCGGGCATAGCATAGGGCTGACTAAAGGTAAAGGTATCAATCATAGCCGGTGCCAATACCGTATTAATGGTATCGTGTACTATCGCGCCGCTACCAACACGGTATGCCACCGGAATGGTGTAAAGCGTATCCGTACCATAGTTCGCGTAAATTATACTGAAGGCCAGGGAATCACCAATCTCAGCATGGCGAACTGTATTGACAAACTCCTTCATCGCAACATCGTACTGTGAAGGTTCACCGATATAGATATTATCCACAAAGGCGTTATCACCCAAATAGGTTCCGTAGTTGTAGCTGTATTTATTCGCCGATTGCAATACAATCTGGAAGTTTTGTCCCACATATTGATTCAATGAGAACGTTTGACGAACCCAAGGATCTGCGGAGGTTGTTTGCGGTACAAATACGGAGTCTCCCTGTGAATTCTTCAGATAATGCATATTATTATTGGCATCAATCAGAATAACACGGAACCAGCTTGTTCCGTTTATATAAGGAGAATACTTAGTTTGACGCAAATCAAATTGTAAGCTCAATGCATTCATTGAGGTAGCATCCACATTACATGTTTTTGCCGAAGCCACGTGCGTAACATTAGCAAAGGCAGCTGTTACATTGGCGGGATTGTACCAACCGGAATAACTACCCCCTTCAAAATGTAATCCTTTTGTACTGGTATATGCAGCACTTGAGGCCACAGTCAGACCGGCATCAAGTCCAACTTCTTCCTTAAAGCTGATGTTTATTCCCGATTCGAAATCCTCGGAAAAGGGGAATGAAGAAATATTCGGATAACTGGTAATGGTTAATGACGGCATATTGTCATTTTGTGCATTACCGTCACCGGCAATAAATACTTCGGCAGAAATAATGTACTGGCCATTAGTGGCAAAATTGTAATTACTGCTAACAACCACATCCATATCATCCCCTGAATTCAAGGTTCCGCTATTCAGCGTTTTCACAATCGTGTCGGTGGAAATTCCGGCGATATAAACGGTAACTGTAGCATTGATTGATGCAAAATTCAGGTTGTTCAAACCATTATTTACAATATTAATTACAATGCTGTCGCTGGCAGTGAATCCGCAGGATGAACCTGCCGGAGAAACCATATTGGTAATGCCCAAATCGATAGCCGGAGGAATAATCTCATCGGCACCAATGGTCGGCGCGGTAGTATTTCGGGTATCCCCGTCAATATCAGTGGTAAATCCACTAATCGTTATCCCTGCTTTATACAAAGCGGTTTGATTGGTATGCAAATCTGTTGTAGTATAATATTGCGGATCAACACTAACACAGTGTTGGTTATTATTCGTATCGTACGCTTTCAATACCGAAAGCGAAGCATGTGCAGTAACCCATTTTACAAAATAGGTGGATACTTGCGGGTCAACCCACAAGTTATTATAATCATGCTGAGAGGAGGTCGGCATCGTGGTTACATTCATGGCATAACCTTTATATACCGCGAAGTTGTTATTCTTCACATTGTGGTACGATCCGCTTGAAGAATAAAGCGCGCTGTTACCTTGTCCACCACCGTAGAGATTAATGCTGTTAAACACAACATTCATATAATCACAACTGCTGAAGTACAATCCCCTGCTCGACCCGGTTCCGGTAAGCACCGAAATAAAGTTATTCGAGATATTTACATAATTGACTGCCGTTCCTTTGGCTCCAAACATATAAATACCGTAAGCATAATTTGTCGGAGACAGGGCCATTCTATTATTCGTAATCACTAAACCGTCCTTATTATAAGCGGTATAGATTCCGTAATTACTTGAATATACACTATTGGATGTAAAGGTATTGCCGGTAATCGCAATATTGTTTACATAACGCAATTCCAGTCCGTTACGAACGAAGTTATCAAATACATTATTTTCAAATACAAAATTGGTCAACGAATCGGTAGAAGAGCCATAGAAATAAATGGCCGTATAGTTATTCTTCACATAGTTGTTCTTGAAAACAAAGTTATTGGTGTTTCCATACTTCGAATAGATGGCACTGGCAATAGAACTATAACTTGTTGTACTGGATCCTTCGAAATAGTTATTCAGAAATTCAATATCCCCGGCACCATTGGCAAAATCAAAGATATTGGCGTACTTTGATCCATTTGATTTGAATCCTAAGTACTTAAAGCTGATATGATGCACTCCGGACAAACGAATAACATAGTTGGACGCCTGACTTGTGGTATGGGTCAGTGTTACTTTCGAACTATCCATTTGTGTGGATTGGAAAGTGATGGTATTGGTGGCATCAACACCCGGAATCGGATAGATTTCCACTTTCTCGGTATAGATAGCCGAATCCACATTAAATACCACCGGACCACAAACACCCACATGCTCCATATCATTTATTGCATCGTTAAATCCGGTATAATTACCGTTACCTGCTGCATTAATGACATAAGTACCGCTCATGCATACCGGCAAGCTAAGAATCGTAGTATCATTGGTCAAAATCGTATCACCGCTTAAGCCAATCCATGCTTTCAATTCGGTGGTTCCACCCATAAAGTTATGAGCCGCGGCTAATACAACGGTGTCTGTTTCACCTTTAGCCAGATTACCTGTCCAACTAACAGCTGTTTGCGCCACGCCATTTTCAGTCCAATTGATAGATGCTGCGGTCAAATTACTTAAACCGTAATTACTTATTACCACCTTAACCGGAGAAGGCGTGGCCGAACTGGCTGAACCAACCGGCTCGGAAAATGCTAAAATGGCGGCATCTTTCTGCGGCGTATTGATTACATATACCGTATCCGGAATCAAATCACTCTTACAAACTCCTAAACCTTTTTGATTAAAGCGAATATTCGGACGCTTGGTTGAATTGAAATTCACCACCGCATCGCTGCAAGACCAACTCGCATATCCACGATCGTATCCTACCGAAGTATATGAAGTATTCGTGTATTGAACCGTCGAATAGCTGATATTCGCGTTATTCTTAAAGCAGGTTTCCACTACAATATTACTTTCACCATCCCAATAAAAAGGAGCGCTGAATGTATGGGTATTCCAGGCCGCATTCTCGGTATAGGCATTACTGGTGTAAACCGTTGTCAGATTATCAAGGAAATATGTTCCCGCCATATCCGTCGCGTTGGTATGCCCCATACGGATCGTATATCCGTTCATCGAAATTCCTACCGGTGAAACCACGTAGAACGACAAGGAATAAATCGGTCCCTGAATCATTCCCAAAGCTTTCAACTCATCGGCACGAATCAGAAATTGAGTACGCTGTCCCCAACCTGAATAACTTCCTGCACCATAAGGGCTGGGGTCAGATTGCGAAGTAGTTGAGGTACCGTTTCCAACCGTATAATCGGCAGTAGGAATGGTGCGCTGCGTTTGCGCATAATAAACGGTTGTATCGTATAATGCCGGGCTTGTAAAATTATGGCCTTCGCCACTTAATAACAGCCCCAAGGTATCAGTATACCAATACACACTATCAGCAGCGGTAGCGGTAAGGTTTGCAAGGGCACCATGATTAATGATTACGCTGCTTACCACCGGATTTGCCGGTGTGTAGTAAGACATAATGGAATCTGACGCCAGTTCATCATTCGGCGTATAACCGTCACCTGTTACCGTCACTTTAGCGGTAATCACATACTTTGTTCCGGCTGCTCCCGGAGGCAATGAAGCCAAAGTATTAAAGGTGTAGAATAAGGTATCTCCCGAAAGAATATCCGTTGTTACGGTTTCAGGAGTAATATAACTACCATTATTTATTTTATAGGTAACTGTAAAGTTCGAAGTAATATCCGATGTACCCTTATTTTCAATAGCAATCGTTACCGGAGTAGAAACTAAACCACAACCATCTTTAGGTTCTGTAATTTCCAACACACGTGCTTCAATTGCCGGCGGGGGAACATTCACCATTTTCGGCACCCGGGCACTATAACAACCCGTGGAACCACTTTTCACAATCTTGATATTCGGACGTTTTGAAGAGATACCCCCGGTAGGGCTCACACAGCTCGTTCCCATACCCTGCGCACCAACCATCATCGTGGTTGTGGTATTTGTATAATACATTGGTGCCGCGTTATACGGATTACCATTGGTACAAACCTGAATCAACAGATTGCTGCTGCCATCCCAATAGAATGGTGTGGAAAAATTATGCGTATTCCATCCGGCCACGCCTGTAAAGGTTGTGCTGTACACTAAAGTGAAGCCGGGATTAAGGAATGTTGAAGTAAGGGATGAGTTGGGCACATTGGCCATGCTGATTTCAAAACTGGCCGATGGCGCGTTAAATGCTGTCGCCACATTAAAGGCAATAGATTCGATATAACCGGCAGTAATACCTGCAGCTGATAATTCAGCCGCTGTATAAAGAATCTGATATCTTCCCGCAGCCAAATTTCCACCATAAGGAGATTTATCGAACGGCCCTAATGTTGAACTTCCCGTACCGATAACGCCTGTAGCCGGAGGATTATATAAGCTGGCTTGGGCATAATATGTTGTGGTATCAAATAAATGAGGAGTAACATAATTACCCATACCCAAAGGAGTGCTTACACTGTCATTTTCATACCAGAAAACAGGGTATTGCGATGCAGCGAATAATATCGCGGTATCGCCATAAGTAATCGTTGTATCGGTTACGGTCGGCGGCACTAAATTAGCCAAAGACACGATGCCGAAATAAGAAGTATCGTTAATGTTTACCGGATCGGCGGCATTATGCGCAACTAAGGTGAAATTAAAAGCCGAATCGGTATAACCCGTGGCAATATCCGCTTTGGCGTTAAAGGTATAAATAAAACTCGCGCCCGGAGCAATGGTATCGCTGATATTTTCGGTAATCATGCTGCCCCCGTTTACACTGTATGACAAACTTGTACCGTTATAAATATAGCCTACACCATTATTTATTACCTTAACCGTTACTTCCTCGCTGCCGGTTTTTCCACAACCTGTTTCCGGGCTGATTAATTCCACCACCTGCAATTCAACCAAAGCACGACCTTCAAGCTGAACATCAATAGTATCATTATAATTCAAGGTATCGCCTGACAAAGCGGTATAAGCGGAAATCTGATAATTGCCAAAAGGAACATTTACCGTGCCTACGGTAATTGTATCACTTTGTCCGGTAGCCAAACTTCCGGTATAATTATACGTAGTATATGCCGAGCCGTCAAACGAATGTTTCACCGGCATGGAAGTAATGGTTGACGAGCCAAAGTTTTTGATGATTAGTTGATAGGGCACCACATTAGCTTGCGTATCAACTAATGCAGGGCTTATTAAGCTCAACACACCGGCATCGTAAGCCGCGATACTAAACTCATCCGCTCCGATATCCGGAGTGGTAGTTGAACGCGGATCTCCGTCAATATCAGTCGTTACACTGCTAATTACCATACCGCTGTCATTAATTGCACTACCAAATGCATGAAGATTGCTTGCACTATAAAACATCGGATCGGCAACCACCGAATTGGTATCACCACCTGTTAATGCTTGTACTCCGGCGATGCCACCCGAAGTAGAAGCCGATTGCGAATAAGACCATTTCAGGATTACAAGGCCTGTGGTATAATAATCATTATAGTTGATGGAGTTCATTGTTCCACCGTAACGAACAAATGAAAGGCCTCCATGGAAGTTCGCGAAGATATTGTTATTGATATCCAAATTTGTTGTTCCGGAGCCGGACACATAAAATGCCGTTCCCGAGGTTGTAGATCCACTATGAATAGCTACGGAATTGTGAAAAATTCCCATATCACTTACATTATAGGTCTTAATTCCCATAAACGAAGTGGAAGCTGAATTACCCGTGAGCGAAATCATATTGTTCGCCACAACCATTTGCTGATTATTCAAAGTGGAAGAATACGAAATATTAATTCCGTAACTGGAATTCATTGCCACCAGGGCTATTCTATTATTCCGAACTTCAAGACCGTCAACGTGAATAAGTGAAATACCGTTAAGAGCCCCGGAATTATTAACATCGGCATCACGTTGTAAATCGTTAGCATTAACTGTTACGTAATTGGTATAAGAAATATCCATACCCATTTTGTAAAAGCCACTGAAACTATTATTGTTCAGTATAATACTATTCAGATATTTATTATAGGAACCTTTAATTTTTACTGACGTGTTTCCACCGATAAATTCATTACCCGTAAAGCTGAGATTTCGAATACTATCGCCACTTGCGACAACACCATAAACCAAAGTATTAGTACTATATGGGGCAATAATCCGACATCCGGTAAAGCTAATATTCGAAGCATTATCCATAATCTTCACGGCATTGTTAATACTGCCGTTATCCAAAGCTTTTATGGTAATATTCTTAAACGTAATACCGCTAATGCTATCAAGTTGAACAACAAAGTCGCCGCCAACGGGCTGATAGTACAAGATTACATCATTGTTATTTCCCGTAAATGATTCAATGGTTAGGGTATTGACGGAATCAACCCCCATTGCCAAAGCTCCCAGAACAAATTGCTCATTGTAATATCCGGGTTTTACTTTCACAACGGTAGGTCCGTTAAGTCCGCAATTGTTAATCGCGTTCATCAAATCGGCGAAGTCCGTAAAATCGGAACCCGATCCTCCAAGCGTATAAGTACCGCTAAGGATACTTCCACATGCATAGAAATTATACACCAGTGTATCGTTTGCGGTATTTTGATCGGTACTGTCATTGGGGTCGTAGGCCCATAAACGCATTTCATGCGAACCGAAACTATAGGTTTTTGTTCCCAGATTAATCGTATCCGACATTAAATCCTCGGTAAGCGAACCGGTCCAGTTTACCACGCTTTGCGGTTGACCGTCAAACTCCCAGCCGATTTTAGCTTTCGTCAAAATTGAATCACCACGGTTTACAATCCGTATATTTACCGGAGAATTTACATTGGCGATAGCCACCGGCTCCGGACTGATAACCGAATGTATCGCTACATCATAGTGAAATGCAGGCGGGGCATTCGGATCTTTTGCAGTAACAAATTCAATACAGCTTCCGGCCGGAAAACTTCCTGAGTTGGATAGTGAATCCGTAGCAAGCACAAAATAGCAAACATGAGTTCCGTAAGATTGTGCCGGGATGGCTGCCGAAAAATTTGATGGAAAAGCTTGTGGTGCCGTCATCACGATAGTATCATAAGCACCATTATTAACAGAGTACACCAATTTAGCCCCCATCACTCCCGAGGAGTCGGTTATCGTGGCGTTTATATTAAACGGACCGGTATTAAATACCGTATCCTGAGGATATGGCGCATCCAACGAAATATGTGGCGGAACCAGTTCGCTGTTTGAAACTTTTACCTCAATATCATCGAGCAACCAACCGTAATAATTGGTGGTACTTCCGTAAAGCACAAAACGAACTTTAACATTGACGCTATTCGCAGCCAAATAAGACAAGTCGAAGGTTTCCATACGCCACCAAGAGTTATCAGGTACTGCTGTCGCATTCAGGAAATCCCAATCACCGGCATAAGTGGTTACATTGAATTTCGGCTCATAAGCCGAACCTAAATAACCGTATCCGCGATATTCAGCATGACCAAGACGAGTCCAGGTACTGCCATTGTCGGTACTTACTTCTAAATAGCCACCGTCCATCAATGCCACTTTGGCAATATGATTAAACTGCAGCAGCACATGACTATAATTCGATGTGCTAAAAGAATTCGTGGTCAAGATTGTCGTGTCGTTGGCCGCCGTGATACGTGCGGTATCGCTATAGCTGCCGTTTGCCGCAAGCACATTGCTACGTGCCCAGTTGGACGAACCACTGGAAGTAACATTGAGCGGCAAGGACTCGAAATCCTCATTGAACACTACCGTTTGCGCCTGGCTAAAGCCAAACAAAAACAGCAATGCAATCATTATTAAATTTCTCATATTTAACTTATTTAATGTTGTTGATAGTTAGTTTATTAATTTTATCTTTTATTATACACGCAAGTTTTTTTAAATACCTGTGTATATACTTTTTAATAAGGCAAAAGTACTTTAATGATGGTGTGATTGGGAAATGGGGTGCTATACAAAAGTACTACACGCATACTACAAGCATACTACAAGAAGGGTTGATTGGCTGAATTTTTAACTTTCAAAACTTACTCTACAAGCCTTGGATAAATTGCACTAAATTAGTCTTTTGATCCAAGTTTAGCTTCTTTTTAATCCGGTAGCGGGATGTTTGTATGGCCCGATCGCTAACATTGAGGATATTGGCGATGTCTTTTGTGGACAGATTGAGCTTGATATAGGCACAAAGGCGTAAATCGTTTTGGGTCAGATTAGGATTTTGCTTCAGCAGTTTCCCAAAAAAATCGGGATGCACCTGTTCAAAATGCAAACGGAAGCTCTCCCAGCCCATGGCTGTCCGATCTTTATTTTCCAACTTTTTCTTCAATCGCTGCAATTCCTTCTTCATTTCCTCCGGCTTATTATCCTCCAAGCGCGATAGTGCCTGAGATATATCACCATACAATTCTTCCTGACGGTTTTGATCCATCACATGGGTTACCAGCTCCCTGTTTTTCTCATCAATAGTCAGATTCAAGGCCTTGGCTTCCTCTTTCAATACTCGTGTCTTCAGTTTATAACGAGAATAAGTAATCAGCATCAACAAAACAATAAGAATACTCAAAGCAATAGAAAACCAAAGAATTAGTGTACGATTCCTTAGTTTTTGCTCCAATATTTTCTTTTGCGTATCATGATATTGCAACTCATACTCCATCCTCAGTGAAGATATGGTACGTATGCGGTCATTATTATTTACCGAATCACGAAAGGCAAGATATTGATTCAAGACAAAATAGGAAGAATCATATTGATTCAGCCGAGCGTAATCATCAGCCAATGAGCGATAATCGTCGAGCAGAAATTTGGATAAACCATTATTACTCTTACATACATTAATACTTCTTTTTAGGTATTGAATCGCCTTGAAATAATCGCCTTCGCTTTCGTAAATAGCGGCAAGATTACCATAAATTGCCGCTTCGGCCTGGGCGTCGCCTACATGCGTATTCATTTCCATAGCCTGTACATAATAATCACGGGCTTTAGTATAATTTGAATCCAGACGGTAGCACTCCCCCATGTTCACCAAGGCGTAAATCATGGAATTTGAATCGTTTAGTTCTTTAGATAATTGATAATAGGTGTGAAAGTTTTGCAAGGCCTCTTTTATATTTCCTTTATGCTGCAAAGCCACACCCATCGCGTTGTAAAAAGCACCCAAAGGAGTATCCACGGAATCCTTCCGGGCAAATTCCAATCCTTTTTGCAATATATTCAAGGCTTTATCATACTGGCCAAGCTCATTATACACCCGGCCCATGCCATGACGCGCGCTAATCACGATTTCCGGTAAACTATGTTCGATTCCGATTTTTTCGGCTTTCGTAAAAAAATCTATCGCCTTGACATAAGTGCCAAAGCTGATATGCATATATCCTTTATAAGTGTACAAACGGCCAAGCGCGACATAGTTGCCCTCATCCTGCGCCTTATTGATTCCCTCACGGGCATAAGCCAGAGCCTTAAACAGCGAATCGCGCTGCAATTCGTAAATGGCAAGAGTGGCAAAATCGTCGGCGGTCAGTGCATGGGGGCGGCTTTGGGCAATCTGCTTCAGACTGTCAATATTGGCAGCGTTTGCCTTGTGCAAAAAAGCCAGGGCAAAACTCATCAGCAATATAAATACCGCGACAGCCTGTTGATGATATTTTTTTCCGTTCACACTCATTAATTACTGCAAATATATCTAATTATCAATTCTTAATTGAAATTGCCGGGGCCTTATATTTTCCATCGATAATTGAGAGCGCCAGTTTTTAATTTTGTAGTTTTGCGTTTCAATAAAATCAATATGTCAAAAAAGCCCGTAAATATCGCAATCTTTGCCTCCGGTAACGGAAGTAATGCCGAGAACATCGTTCGTTATTTCAAGGATAACGCACGAATAAATCCCTGCCTGATTCTTACGAACAAAGCGGATGCTTATGTATTGGAGCGGGCAAAAAACCTAAACATAGATTCCGGAGTTTTCACAGCGGCCGAACTGAAAGAGGGCAGCCGTATTCGGAGATGGATGCGGGATTATGATATTGATTTTATTGTGCTGGCGGGTTTCCTCTTGAAAATCCCGGACTATCTGATTCAATTGTATCCCAACAAAATTATCAATATCCATCCGGCGCTTTTACCCAAATTCGGAGGCAAAGGCATGTACGGCAGTCGTGTGCATGAGGCAGTGAAGGCTGCGGAAGAAACTGAAACCGGCATCAGTATTCATTTTGTGAACGAGCATTATGACGAAGGACAGATTATTTTTCAGCAAAAAGTAAAACTGTCGAAGGAAGACACCCCCGACAGTATTGCCGAAAAAGTTCATGCTTTGGAGTATGAATATTTCCCGAAAGTTATCGAAGAAATTTTGTCCTAATACCCATTAGGTTATTATCTGATAATCACGGCTAATCCTTTTTAGCATCCGTATTATTTACAAACTCAAATGTGCTGAATATCGCTTCGATATGCAGCAGCAAATCCCGCTTGTCTTTATTGGGCGCTTTAATGTAGCCGTCGAGGCAAATCATACGATTGGCCACGGTATCCACAAATGTGTAGCTGATAAAAGGCCCGCCCATGGCATATCCTTTCACATCCCACCATGACCGTAATTCCGTAGCATAGTTTCCTTTAAACAACACTTTGGAAACCACCGGAGGAAATACCCGCGACACCCGCATAAAGGAACTGTCCACCGGGCCGGGAATATATTTCCGTGTTATCGAATCGCGAATGGCGATAATCTTATGATAATTAAAATCCGCGGTATCGGAATAAGGATAGGTGTAAATCATCACACCCTCTTCAACCTCAGCTGTGGGCCGGCGAATCCACATAAAATCTGCACCTTCGGTAGCCACATAAAATCCGCGTGGAAAGACCATCTTGATGGAAAATTTCTTTATCAACTTATCCGTAACGCCCTTCTCCTCCATTCCTTTATAAGCCTCCGCGATACGGAACAGTTCATTATTATGGTAGTAGTCTTTTATGCGCTGCAAATTCTCCGTATAAATGTCCAGAAAGCTTTGCAGGTCGGGCGCCTGTATCGTGGCGATAATTTGCGGTTTCGCCCATTTGTTTCGCACAAAAGTGATTTTCGCCTTTTTCAACTCGGGCTTGAATTGCACAATTAAAATATTGCGAAATTTCTTATAAACCGTACCAAACTGGCTTTTATTAATCTGCGAAATACGATATTCCGGCTCGGGAGCGGCCAGCCAGGCCGGCACTTCCGACAGGGTCGCACGAATAGTATCTCCGGCGGTCTTTTTCCAGTTCTGATCACCCATTACAACCAGAACCTCCGAGGTGCGTCCGCCCGAGGTGGTCAATATATTTTTTTCTTTTTTCTCTGTTTTTTCCGATACATTATTGCAAGCGCTCATTCCGCCGATTAGGGCAAGAAAAATGAGCAAATATCCAAATCGTTTCATAGGTCAATATTTTTTATAGTTGTCAATCGTTCGGGCTGTTATCAATAATTATACCGATAATTCACCCGCCCAGGGCTTCAAAAACTCTGTGCGCACCTGCTCAGGGTCTTTCGTTTGGCCCAGGATAACCATCAGCTTGGTTATGGCTGCCGAAAGTGTCATGTCATGACCTGAAATAATGCCCGCTTGCTGCAGACTGACACTGGTTTCGTACTTACCCATCTCCACTTTCCCTGCAATACACTGGGTAATATTTACGATGGTAATTCCACTGTCCACAGCCTCTTTCAAGCGGTTAATAAACCACGGATCTAAAGGCGCGTTACCCGAACCAAAGGTTTCCATAACCACGGCTCGCAGTCCTTCGGTGCCCAAAATCGCATCCACCGCATATTTTGAAATGCCGGGATAAAGTTTTAAAATGCTAACGTTGGCGTCCAGCTTATCCCGCAATTTCAGTTTCTTAAACTTGGGTTTCAGAATATACTCATTGTGAAAAACCAGGTTTACTCCTGATTCGGCAAGTACAGGATAATTTCCAGAAACAAAAGCGTTAAAGTTTTCGGCATGATACTTAAAAGTACGGTTTCCGCGGTAAAGCTTGTATTCAAAATAAATGGCCACCTCCGGCACCAGAGGCGTATCATCTTCCTTGGCGGCGGCGATTTCGATAGCACTAATCATGTTTTCGCGGCCGTCGGTACGAAGCACGCCCATCGGCAGTTGCGAACCGGTGATAATTACGGGCTTATTCAAATTGCCCAGAATAAAACTCAGGGCCGATGCCGTATAAGCCATCGTGTCGGAACCGTGCAGCACCACAAAACCATCATAATCCAGATAATTATCCTTTATCATACGTGCCAATGTAATCCAGTGCTCAGGATGCATATCCGAAGAATCGACCAGCGGGTCGAAGGAAATACTGTCGATTTGAAAGCCAAACTTGCGCAATATGGGCAGTTGCTCGTAAACATCTTTGAAATTAAAGGGCTTCAGCGCTCCTGTTTCAATGTCTTTTACCATACCGATAGTACCTCCGGTATAAATAATCAATATGCTGGTTTCTTGTGGCATAGGGCTATTCTATATTAAAAAGTTTCTTTGCGTTTTGCGTAGTTGTCCGCGCTCTTTCATCCACGGGCAATTCATATACTTCGGCCAGTTTTTGCGCGATTAAGGGAATATAACTGCTTTCGTTTCGCTTGCCCCGGTATGGGGTTGGCGTCAGATACGGAGCATCCGTCTCCAACATTAAATGATCAAGCGCTACACCTTTCAGCTCTGAGGCCAAGCCGGAATTTTTGAATGTCACCACACCGCCGATACCCAGATAAAATCCCTTGTCAATAATCTGTACGGCCTCCTCCTGTTTGCCTGTAAAGCAATGAAAAACACCCTTTAATGCAGGATTATTAAATTCTTCGATTGTTTCCATAATTTCCCGGAACGATTCACGCGAATGAATCACCACGGGTAAATTATGCCGCACGGCCAAATCGAACTGAAAAAGCAGGGATTCTTTTTGTTCCCGTGCAAAAGTTTTATCCCAATACAAATCAATGCCGATTTCGCCCACGGCGATATAGTTCCGCTCATCCAGTTCCCCGGCGACAATTTTCAATTGCTCTTTATAATCCTCCTTAACCGAAGTAGGATGCAGGCCGGCCATCGGAAAAAATTGATTGGGATATTGATTACATAAAGCCCAAAGCGGCTCAATGGAATCGCTGTCGATATTGGGGAGCAGCATTTTTCGCACCTGATTATCCAATGCTTTTCGCACTACTTCATCACGGTCGGCATCAAACTGCTCGAGGTAAAGGTGGGTATGAGTGTCAATAAATTCCATCTGCTGTTGTTTCTGCTGCGAAATTAGGGAAATGTGTGATAAAAAAGACAAATGCTGAAAATTGATTTGCTACGGCCTGATGCATTGTGTATATTTGCGGTGCACAAGAACACAATATATTAAACACTTAAAAAACTAAATGCACATGAAAAAGATTTTAGCCCTGGCCATTTTGTTATCCTTTGCGATGATGACTTCAACCTCATGCAAAAAATATGAGGAAGGCCCTTTGATCAGCTTAAAAACAAAATCAGCCCGATTAACACGCGCCTGGAAATTGGACAAAGCGGAACAAAACGGAGTGGACATTACAAATGCACTGCCCGCTTTGGAACAAACCTTCAATGATGACGGATCATACAGTGTATCAAATAACGGAACAGAATTCAAAGGAAGCTGGGAGTTTGACGGAGATAAGGAAAATATACTTATCAAAATGACCGGTTCAACGGATACCGATACCTATAAGATTATCCGGTTGAAAAGTAAAGAACTTTGGCTCGACCACGACGTAAACGGCACCATTACCCGTTATTATTGGGCAGAAAAGTAAAAGA
>CAYUAN010000392.1:0-12726 GCA_964442545.1 uncultured Prolixibacteraceae bacterium
CCACATTTTGCACTTTGCCTGTTTGGAAATCCTCGGCAGGCAAGTTCAGTGATTTTGCTTTCAGGCGCAGATTTACATCTTTAGTCACCATAATCACCTTGCGGTCGGGATATTCTTCCTTCAGCAACAAAGCCGCGTTCAAGATTTTATGGTCGGCTTTATTATCCCCGAAAATACGGGTAGCGTCCATCGACTTGGGTTCGGCATTCATCACCACAATCATCTTTCCCTTACTTTTTCCGTTCAGGGGAATCCAATCGGTCAGTAATCCGTCTTCCGATAATTTATCCATAATGCGAATAAACTCCCGGGCTTCGAAATTCTTGGTTTCGTTTCCTTTTTTGAAATTGTCGAGCTCTTCCAGCACCGTGATGGGGATGGCCACGTCGTTTTCCTCAAAGCTCATAATGGCGTTGTGATTGTACAGGATTACTGAAGTATCGAGTACAAAAATCTTTTTTTGTTTCTTCTTTCTGGGCATGGTCCGGTAATTCAGTTAATGAACGTATCAAAAATTCACAGATAAAAATACCCAAAGAAAAACGGGGGCAAAAAAGGAAATTAAGAATACTGCTAACAATACAAAGTTGAAAAGAATTTAATCTCCTGGGATACGCGCTTTTTTATACTTTTACTGTTCATTTTTCTAACGCACAGGGAACGATTATGTATGCATATTTCAAAGGCAAATTAGTGGAAAAAAGCCCCACGGAGGCCATTATCGACTGTAATGGTGTGGCCTATCATCTAAATATTTCGCTGCAGACTTTTACGGCCATAAAGGACCGTGAAGATTGCAAACTTTACGCCCATTTGGTAGTGCGCGAAGATGCACAAATGCTCTTTGGTTTTGCCACCACGGGCGAGCGCGCCGTTTTCCGGCAATTGATATCCGTTTCGGGCGTGGGAGCCAATACCGCGCGGATGATTTTATCCTCTATGAGCAAGGATGAAGTGTTTAATGCCATACTGAGCGAAAATGTTGCGGCATTGCAAGCGGTAAAGGGAATAGGAGCTAAAACCGCCAAGCGTATTATTCTGGATTTGAAGGACAAAGTGGGTAAAGATGGCCAAACTGCAGAAATTTTATCCGATACACACAATACCAATAAAGAAGAAGCGTTATCTGCACTGGTAATGTTAGGTTTTGCGCGAAGCGCAGCAGATAAAGCCCTTAATAAGGTGATTAAGAACGAAGGGCTGTCACTATCGGTAGAAGATCTTATCCGCTTAGCTTTGAAGAACCTATAAAATTGGTGTTTTATATTTTTTATTTAGTACTTGAAACGAATTTTACGAAATAGTATCATTCTTATTTCGATTACGCTGATTTCGTTGGTAGTTTACGCACGACCCACGACTTTGGACTCGGAATCTTCCCTTGCGGAATTGCATTATCGCATCCCGTCATTAGCGGTAGATACCCCCGATAACGGCGATTCGCTGAAATTTCCCATCCCCGACAATAACGACCCTTACGCCCCCACCAATACCAGTCCGCTTTACCTGAATACCGGAAATACCGGCACCTTCCAATATGACCCGAACACCAACCAATATGTCCGCATCGGCCCTGACGGCACACCCTATTATATGTCGATTGAGGAATATATGCGCTGGGATATGAACAAGTCGGTGGAAAAATATTGGAAAGACCGCGCAAACCAGGCAGGGCGTGCCAACGGGAGCTCGGTGATTCCTAAAATCAATGTGGGAGGCAGTGTATTTAAAGGCATTTTCGGGAGCAACACCATTGATATCCGGCCACAGGGATCGGCCGAACTGATTTTTGCCGTCAACAGCTCGAAACGCGAAGACCCCGCCCTGGATGTAAATCAGCAGCGGGTAACCAATTTCGATTTTCAGGAAAAAATTCAAATGAATGTACGTGCCAAAGTGGGTGAAAAAATCGACTTCGGCATTAATTATAATACGGAAGCCAGTTTCGAATTTGACAACCGTATGAAACTGGCCTATCAGGGTGATGAGGATGAAATCCTGCAATTGGTGGAAGCCGGGGATATCAGTTTCCCGTTGACCACTACCTTGATTCAGGGGCCGCAAACGCTTTTCGGTATCAAAACCAAATGGAAATTCGGAAAAGCCACCATAACCACCATTTTCTCACAACAGAAAAGCGAGTCGAAAAATATCACGGTAAAAGACGGAGCCCAAACGCAGGAATTCTATATCAAAGCCGATGATTACGACGAAAACAAACACTTCTTTATTGCACAATACTTCCGGGATCATTATAACGAAGCCCTCGAAAACCTCCCTTCCATTAATTCACCAATTAACATTACCAAGATCGAGGTTTGGGTAACCACCATCGGGGCACCCGTAAATGATAACCGGAATATCGTGGCCTTCATGGATTTGGGTGAGAGTGAGCCCTATCGAACGGACATCATTCTCCCCAATTTCCCTGCGGGTCGTATTCCCGATAACGGAACCAACGATTTATATCAGACACTGAATCAATATCCGGCACAAATACGCGATATCAATCAGGTAAGCGCCTTTTTGAGTGGCGCGCCTTTGAAAATGGTGGCCGGACGCGACTACGAAAAAGTAGAAAACGCACGCCGCCTGCGTTCCAACGAATATACATTTAACGCCAAGCTGGGTTTCATCTCGCTGAACTCGCGACTGAATTCCGATCAGGTGCTGGCCGTGGCTTATCAATATACCATCGTGGGAGATGACCAAGTGCATACCGTGGGTGAATTCTCCGACCAGGGTATTTCCGCTCCGCTGAACCTGGTAGTAAAATTACTGAAATCGACTACCGTAAACACCAAGGTGCCGACCTGGGACTTGATGATGAAAAACATCTATTCATTAAATGCCTATCAGGTATCGGCCGAGGATTTCCGCCTGAACGTGGTGTACGAAAGTCCTGAATTTGGCGTTCCCGTGGGCTTTATTACCGAGGGTGCCATTAGCGGCCAACCGCTTATTCGCGCCATGGGACTTGACCGTTTGAATATACAGATGGACCCCATTCCTGATGGAGTATTCGACTTTGTGAATGGAGCAGCTACGGGTGGCGGAACCATCGAGGCCAATCGCGGGCGGGTATATTTCCCTGTGTTGGAGCCCTTTGGTGAAGACCTGCGTAAAGCCATCGACCCCCAAAACCCCGATTCGAAACTCGCACGGAAATATGCGTTCGACTCCCTATACACCACCACAAAATACATTGCACGGCAATATCCCAACAAAAACCGTTTTGCCATCGAAGGGCGCTACAAATCCTCTTCGGGCTCGGACATTTCGCTGGGAGCGGCCAATGTTCCGCAAGGTTCGGTAAAAGTTACGGCCGGGGGTGTTCCGCTACGCGAAAACATTGATTATACGGTGGATTACACTTTGGGACGGGTGAAAATTATCAACGAAGGTATTTTAAGTTCGGGTACGCCCATTAATATTTCGCTGGAAAGCAATAATATGTTTAATGTGCAAACCAAAACACTGTTGGGGGCGCATCTTGATTACGACTTCAGTCCCGACCTGCAATTGGGGGCCACCATTATGAACCTTACAGAGCGTCCGCTGACTCAAAAAGTAAATACGGGTGACGAACCTATTTCCAATACCATTTGGGGATTCAACGCCAATTACCAAAAAGAATCGCGTTGGCTGACCAAGATGGTGGATATGATTCCGTTTATCGATACCAAAGTTCCCTCGCAGGTAAACATTACGGGAGAATTTGCCCAAATGATTCCCGGCCATCCGAAGGCCATTGGGAAGCAGGGCGTTTCCTATATCGACGACTTCGAAGGAAGTACATCAAATATCGACCTTCTGAATGTGGGACGTTGGTTCCTGGCCAGTGTGCCGCGCGGACAAACGGCCTCGAATATGTTCCCCGAAACGGCAATTGACAGCTCCTTGGCTTATGGTTTCAATCGGGCAAAACTCGCCTGGTATAAAATCGACCAATTGTTTGTCCGCAATAATAACCTTACTCCCGATTATATCGCCAATGATAAGGATGCGCAGTCGAATCACTATGTACGTGAGATTTTCGAGCGCGAAGTATTCCCCAATAAAGAGCAAAACGGAAACATCCCCACCAGTCTTCCGGTGATGAACCTGGCATTTTATCCGACCGAGCGCGGCCCCTACAACTTCGATGTGGAGCCAACGGCAGTTTCGGCGGGTATCAATCAGGACGGTAGTCTGGCCAAGCCCGAATCACGCTGGGGCGGTATCATGCGCGAAATTGAAAGCACCGACTTTCAGGCAACCAATATCGAATATATCGAATTCTGGTTGATGGACCCCTTTATTGACCCTGATGAGGGAGGACCCGAAACCGGATTGACGACTACGGGAGACCTGTATATCAACTTGGGAGACATTTCGGAAGATGTACTGAAAGACGGACGTAAAGCATACGAAAACGGCTTACCCACTTCGGCCAATGTCACCAATGTGGACACTACAATCTGGGGGCGTGTGCCGACCTTGCAGGCCATGACCAATTCGTTTGACAATAATCCCGCTTCCCGCGAATTTCAGGATGTGGGATATGACGGATTGGGCGATAATGATGAGGTGAGCTTTTACCAGCAGAGCTATCTCGACCGCATCGCGGTAATGTACGGAACGGGTTCGCAAGCCTATCAAGAAGCAAGTGCCGACCCCTCAGGTGACAACTACCACTACTATCGCGGAACGGATTACGATAATGCCCAGATAAGCATTCTCGACCGTTATAAAATGTATAATGGCGTGGACGGAAACTCGCCCACCGCCGACCAAAGCCCTGAAACTTATCCAACGGCAGCCACCTATTTCCCCAACGTGGAAGATATCAACCAGGATAATACCTTGAGTGAGGAAGAGCGTTATTATCAATACCATATCAAGCTTGACCCCACGTTGATGGTGCAGGGTGAGAATTTTATCACCGATATCTATGATGCTCCGGTGAACCTGAAAAACGGAACTTCTACGAAAGTAAAATGGTATCAATTCCGTATTCCGATTACGGAATTTGAGCGCCGCGTGGGACAAATTCAGGATTTCAATTCCATTCGTTTTATGCGGATGTATTTGAAAAATTTCAGTCAAAATGCCGTACTGCGTTTTGCCACCCTGTCGTTGGTGCGTAACGAATGGCGAAAGTATGCCGACGAATTGCTCGATCCGGGAGATTATATTCCGAGTAATGGGGTAAACAATACAAACTTTGATGTGGCAAGTGTAAACATCGAGGAAAACGGAAAACGTCAACCCATTCCCTATGTATTGCCGCCGGATATTGAGCGGGAAATTAATTACGCATCAACCAATTATCAGAAGCTGAATGAGCAATCCATCGTATTGCGTGTGTGCGACCTGCTTGATGGAGATGCCCGTGCCGCCTACAAAACCACCGACTTTGATTTCCGCCGTTACAAAAAGCTGAAAATGTTTATCCATGCGGAGCAGGCCTATGCCAATAAGCCGATTAACGACGGTGATTTGCACTTCTTTATTCGTTTGGGAACCGACTTTACGCAAAGCTATTATGAATACGATATTCCGCTTTACCTGACGCCTTGGGGATCGCGCGATGCCGAAGATATCTGGCCCGAGATTAACGAAATAGAACTGGAACTGCAAAAGCTGTTGGATGCCAAGCAGGCCCGGAATGTAATTATCCGCAATAATCCGAACGGAAATGTAAGTGAGCAAATTCCTTACCGTCAGATGGATGGGGATGCCCGAATAACGGTTATGGGAACCCCAACCCTGAGTTCGGTAAAAACCATTATGATTGGTATCCGGAACCCCAAAGCCATTCCGGGGAATCCCAATGACGACGGTATGGAAAAATGCGTGGAGGTATGGGTAAACGAATTGCGGGTAACCGACTTTGACGAAAACGGCGGTTGGGCTGCCAATACCGTAATCTCAGCCGATTTGGCCGATTTTGGTAATATTGTACTGGCCGGTAATGTGAGTACCGCAGGCTTCGGAACCATCGAACAAAAGGTGAATGATCGCCAGCAGGAAACTATTTACGGCTACGACTTCGCCACCAATCTGGAGCTGGGTAAATTCTTCCCCGAAAAAACCGCTTTGCGGATTCCCGTACACTACGACATTTCGGAAACATTTAAAGATCCGGAGTTTAATCCGGTAAATCCGGATATTAAATTCCAGGAAGATCTGTCCACATTTAAGGACCCCGCCCAACGCGATTCGGTGAAAAAGATTTCTCAGGATTATACCAAGCGAACCAGCTTCAATGTGATAAACATGAAAAAAATGCGAACGGGAGCCACCCGGAAACCACGTGTTTACGATATTGAAAACTTTGATGTTTCGTATCAGTATTCCTATCAATACCACCGCGATATTGATATTGAATACGATTCAAAGAAAAGGCACAAGGGTGGACTCGGATACACTTACACGAGTATTCCGAAAAATTATAAACCATTTGCCAAAATTAATTTTATTAAAAAACATAAATCGCTCGCGCTAATCAGGGATTTCAACTTTAACCTGCTCCCTAAGCAAATGGGGTTCCGGACTATGATTGATCGTATGTATAATGAATCAAAGATGCGGCGAAAGACCAAGGCCTTGATTATTATTGAACCCACTTATGTAAAATCCTTCCAGTGGAATCGTGATTATAATCTGCGTTGGGATTTGGCTCGTTCGCTCAAGCTGGACTATACGGCCAATGTAATAGCGCGGGTGGAAGAACCTGCCGGCATTGTCGATCGCGGCTCTCCAACATGGGATCAGTACCAAGATACCGTGTGGCGGAGTATCGGAAGCTTTGGAACCATGAATAATTTCAACCAGAATTATAATATCAATTATACCATTCCGATAAACAAAATCCGTATTTTGAATTGGATTACCAGTACGGCCCGTTATGGCGGAACTTATCGTTGGTTAGCCGCGCCACGGGCAACGCCTTTCCTGGGCAACACGATTGAAAACTCCAATAAAATCCAGTTTAATGCTACGGCCAATATGACTTTATTATACAATAAGGTAAAATATCTGAAAAAGCTGAACCAAAGCCGGAACCGGAGCAGTGCAAACATCCGTGGCGGACGGTTGAATTTGCCCCCGGCCGGAGGTGCCAAACAGGATTCTACTAAGGCGAAAAAGAACTGGGGAAAGATTATTCTGGATAATTCGCTGAAATTTTTAATGATGGTGCGAAATGTAAGTTTCTCCTACAACGAATCGAATGGAACAGTCCTGCCCGGATTTAACAGGACTCCAAGCATATTGGGAATGGATTTAAATCAGAGTGCTCCGGGTTGGGATTTTGTTTTCGGTTCGCAGGTAAATATTGCCCAAAGAGCAGCAGAGAACAACTGGATTTCGCAAAGCAATATGCTGAATACGCCTACCATTCGAAAGAAAAGCACCAATTTGAACGGGCGTGTTTCACTGGAACCCATTAAAAGTTTGAAGATTGAGATGACCTTCTTGCGAACATACACGAACATTGGCCAGGAGTATTGGCAATACAATGATACCACGCAAACATACCGGGCCTTTGCTCCGACACAAACAGGTTCGTTCTCTATTTCTTACCTGACTTGGAAAACCGCATGGGCAAAAGACGATGCAAAAACCTATACCAACGCCAATTTTGAAGCTTTCAAGAACAACCTGGTTATCATTGCCAATCGTTTGGCCCAAGAAAACGGAAACTGGCTGGCCAATCCGATTTATATAAATGACTCGCTGACCAATGGGGTAAGCTATCCGGACGGATATACCAATACAAACCGCGAAGTAATGATGTACGCGTTTATGGCGGCCTATTCGGGCAAAGACGCGAAAACCATAAAATTGAATCCGTTCCCGAGTATTCCGATGCCCAACTGGCGTATCACCTTCAACGGATTGTCCAATATCGACTTCTTCCGCCGCTATTTTAAAACCATTACCCTGAGCCACACTTACCGTTCCATTTATTCTGTTGGAAATTATACAACCAATCAATTGTACAAGGAGGATGATAACGGTTTTGAGATAATTCGTGATGAATTAAAACGAAACTATTTACCCAAGTACGATATGAACCTGATTACCATCAGTGAACAATTCAGCCCCTTAATTAATGTGGATATGACATGGCAGAACAGCCTGATTACCAAATTTGCGATACGCAAAACGCGCAATGTATCCATGAGTTTTGCCAATAACCAGATTACGGAAATCACGTCTGATGAATTGATAATCGGTACGGGTTACCGTTTTAAGCAGGTGCCGTTGCGCATGAAGCTTGGTGGAAGTAAAAAAACTTTTAAGAGTGATATCAATGTGAAACTTGATTTTTCCATTCGTAAGAATAAGACTATCTTACGTAAGATGATTGAAAATGTGGATCAGATCTCGCAAGGACAAAGCATCATGTCGATTAACTTCTCCGTGGATTATCAATTTACCCGGAGTCTGACTTTGCGCGCCTTTTACGACCAGGTTATCAACGAACCTTTTGTATCCTCAATGTATCCTTCCTCGAATATCAATGCGGGTATCAGCATTCGATTTAGTCTGGCGCAATAAATTTATTTTTTAAACAGCTACAATTGTCCGCCCGAAAGGAGTCAAAGCTAAACTTGCCATCTTGAAGTGCTGCCGTGCAAACGGAATACCGATAATGGTAATGGCCAATATAATTCCCCAAAAAATGTGGCCCAGGCTAATCCAGATTCCACCAATCAGAATCCAAATAGGGTCTGCTGATTTTCTTGAAAAATCAGCAGACCCTATTTAATTCTACACGCTTATTAAATAATTTGTAACCCAAAATATATCAAATTTTTATGTATTAGACAAATGTATAATTGCTATATTTGTGTATTAGAACATTTTAAAATATCCTCTGTTATTATGAAAAATTTATTTGCCTTTTTAGCTATCCTTTTCATTTTTACTTCCTGGTCATGTAATAAAATTAAGTCAAAGTGCCGGTATTTGGATTTACCCGGACAAAGTTGTGGAAAAGGTTATTCGACACAAGATGGCGCGATAAAATATATAGATTTCCCCATAAGCGTATTGGCCGGTAATCTCTATTTAACAAATCCGCTAAAGAGCATCATTAAAACCGATTCGGCTTATAAGGCTTTATTTAACGGGAAAGAAAAGTTTGGTACAATAGATTTTACAAAAAACTGGTTAATCGGCATTGCTTTTCATACCAATCCCGGAAGTGAAATTAAAAAACAGGCATGGGTATGCACTTCCACCCCGGATATCATACTTAATGTACAATATTCATTAAAGGATCAGTGCAATGGTTCTAATATATCGACCATAGACATTGAGGTTTGGGCGATTGTACCCAACTATTCGAATAATGCACGCATTATATTTAATTTGGAAGATATAAATCCGTACAATTAAAGGATAAACTGACGCACAAATATTTTGTAAAAATTCAATTCAAAATTGAACAAAAGCAAGCAACACGAATCGTCATATTAAACTGCTTTATACTATTTTACAGCACATTTAAGTTCGCATTCAAAAAATGAATTTAATTTTATAACGAATCCCCACTTTTGGGATAAATTTCCTAACCATCATCATAAATATTTGAAGATTTTCCACCTGCTTTTTTCGTACATTTGTTTCGCTATTTTAATTTAATCTAAATAAGTGCAGAATGGCAAAAGACGAAGAAAAAATCATCGGAGATGTAACATCCGGTGAGTATAAATACGGATTTACGACGGATATTGAGATGGATTTCGCGCCGAAAGGTTTGAACGAAGACATCATCCGTTTGATTTCCGCCAAAAAGAATGAACCGGAATGGCTATTGGAATTTCGATTGAAGGCCTACCGCAGATGGTTGACAATGGAGGAGCCCGATTGGGCACATCTGAAAATTCCTAAAATCGATTTCCAGGACATCATATACTATGCCGCGCCTAAAAAGAAAAAGGAGCTGGGAAGTCTGGATGAAGTGGACCCCGAATTATTAGACACCTTCAATAAGCTGGGCATATCGCTCGAGGAACAAAAAGTGCTGGCCGGCGTGGCCGTAGATGCGGTAATTGACAGTGTGTCGGTTAAAACCACCTTTTCGGAAACTTTGGAGAAATACGGCATTATCTTTATGTCCTTCAGTGAGGCGGTGCAAAAACATCCCGATTTGGTCAAAAAATATTTGGGTTCGGTGGTTCCTGTTGGCGATAATTATTTTGCCGCGCTCAATTCGGCGGTTTTCAGCGACGGTTCGTTCTGTTATATTCCCAAAGGCGTCCGCAGTCCGGTCGAACTTTCTACCTATTTCCGGATTAACGCCGCCAATACAGGCCAGTTTGAGCGAACATTGATAATAGCGGATGAAGGCGCATACGTCAGCTATCTTGAAGGTTGCACCGCGCCACAACGGGACGAAAACCAATTACATGCCGCTATCGTGGAAATTATCGCCCATAAAGATGGCGAAGTAAAGTATTCTACCGTACAAAACTGGTATCCCGGGGATAAAGAAGGAAAAGGCGGGATTTATAATTTCGTGACCAAGCGGGGCATGTGCGAAGGTGCCCGTTCCAAAATTTCCTGGACACAGGTAGAAACCGGTTCAGCCATTACCTGGAAATATCCGTCCTGTGTATTAAAAGGCGACCATTCGGTCGGGGAGTTTTATTCCGTGGCCGTAACCAATAATTACCAACAAGCGGATACGGGTTCCAAAATGATTCATATCGGGAAAAATACCAAAAGCACCATTATTTCCAAAGGAATATCGGCGGGCAAGAGCCACAACAGCTACCGCGGATTGGTCAAGATTTTACCCGGTGCGGAAAGCTCCCGGAATTTTTCGCAATGCGATTCCCTGCTTTTGGGTGATCGCTGCGGGGCACATACTTTTCCCTATATCGAAACCAATAACCCGAGTTCAATCGTGGAACACGAAGCCACAACTTCGAAAATCTCCGATGAGCAATTATTTTATTGCCAACAGCGGGGCATATCGAGCGAAAAGGCCATTGGACTGATTGTTAACGGCTATGCCAAAGAAGTGCTCAATCAACTGCCGATGGAATTTGCCGCCGAGGCGCAAAAATTACTATCCATCAGTTTGGAAGGAAGTGTAGGATAATAAATAAGAATTTTACGGCAGCAATGCCCGATTAAAGAATAAATAAGATGTTAAGCATAAAGAATTTACACGTTAGTATTAACGGAAAAGAAATCATCAAAGGTCTGAACCTGGAAGTAAAAGCCGGGGAAGTGCACGCCATAATGGGCCCCAACGGAACAGGAAAAAGTACGCTGGCTTCGGTAATCGCCGGGCGGGATATTTATGAAGTGACGGAAGGCGAAATTACCTATATGGGCAAAAACCTTTTGGAGCTGCCCGTGGAGGATCGTGCCCGCGAGGGAATTTTTCTCGGTTTCCAGTATCCAGTTGAGATTCCCGGGGTAAGCATGACCAATTTTATGCGTACCGCCCTGGACGAAATTCGTGAGTACCGTGGCCAAAAACCTTTGTCGGCCGGGGAATTTCTTCGCTATATGAAGGAAAAGCAAAAACTGGTTGAATTGCAATCGAAACTATCGGGACGCTCGGTAAACGAAGGCTTTTCCGGTGGAGAGAAAAAGAAAAACGAGATTTTTCAGATGGCTATGCTGGAACCCAAACTGGCGGTTTTGGACGAAACCGATTCGGGACTGGATATCGACGCCCTGCGCATCGTGGCCAATGGGGTAAACAAATTGAAAACACCCGAAAACGCCACCATCGTTATTACCCACTATCAACGATTGTTGGATTATATCGTACCTGATTATGTGCATATTATGTATAACGGGCGCATTGTGAAAACCGGAGATAAATCCCTGGCGCTAACCCTGGAAGAAAAGGGCTACGACTGGATTAAAGAAGAATTGGGAGAGGAGCTGAACTAATGAAAGCGAAAGAAATTGCCATAGAATTAAAACAGGAATTGCTGCAGCAGTTTGACCGGCACCTCGAAGTGTTTGCGGAGGACGACAGCGATTATGTTAAAAGCCGACGCCGGAAAGCAATCGACATTTTTGCGGAAAAAGGTTTTCCTTCCACAAAAACCGAAAGCTGGCGCAAAACCGACCTTTCCAAAGTATTGAACAGGGACTATCAGCTGGATTTCAGCCGCCGGCTGGACAAGGAAAACATCCTTGATTTTTTCAGCTGCCAGGTAAACCAGTTCGATACGGATTTATATACCCAGCTGAACGGCTGGTGGACCGAGGGCGAAGAGTTTTGGAAGGTTTATCCCGAAGGAACGATTGTGGGTTCGTTGAAAGTAGCGATGAACAAAATGCCGGAATTGTTTGAGCAACATTTCGGGCATTATGCGGACAACGAAAAGAACAGCCTGATTGCGATGAATTCCGCTTTTTTCTCGGACGGTTATTTTATTTATGTTCCGGAGGGCGTAGAGCAAAAGCGTACATTACAAATGGTCAGCATCATTAATTCCAAAAAACCGGAATTTATCAATACGCGCAATCTGGTGATTTTGGGTGAAAACGCCCGTCTGAAGCTGGTGCATTGCGACGACTCCATGGAAGTAAAAAGCAGCTTAATCAATTCGGTAACCGAAGTGGTGCAAGCCCGGGGGGCACATCTGGAATATTACAAACTGCAAAATAAGGATGATGAAGCCGTAATCCTGACCAATAACTTTTTCCATCAGGAAGGCGATACGCATTTAACGGCAAACACCATTATTTTGAATG